>CAVYGQ010000002.1:0-192667 GCA_963768175.1 Candidatus Doudnaibacteriota bacterium
TTAAAAGAAGAAAAGTTGTTAACAAACGAGCCACTCTACCATTACCGTCTTTAAAAGGATGAATCCAAACAAACCAAAAATGACAAATAGCCGCAGCTATTATCGGAGAACCTGAATCATCACGGGCAGATTTGTTAAACCAATTAAAAAATTCTTTTAGGACAAAACTCATTTGCTCGGGAGGAGGAGGCGAATATACTATTTTGCCTCTGGATTTTATATAATTTTGAGTATTTTTTATTTTTCCAGGCCATGCCTTTTCATCTCCTTGCGTAATTTTTTCATGTATAGTTAAAAGTAGTCTCAAATTTAAATCTTGGGGTATTTGTTCTTTTATAAACTGTAAAGATTCATAATAGCCCCTAAATTCTCTTTCTTCCTTTTCCCCAACCTTTATATTCTTATTTCCAGTTGTTATTGCTTTTGCTTGAATCTATCGATAAAACCGTACCTTCAACACCGATGGAGCTAATGGCTTCTTTTATTTTTGTCTCATGCTTTAACAAGTGTGCCCATTCGGGGTTCATACGTAAAACCTGTAGATTTCCATCTACCTTCGAAATTAATTCCGACGTCTTAAAGCCTCTATTTTTATATTGTATTGAATTTGGAAACTCATTGATTTTAAAATAAAGCTATTATATTTATAACATTTTTAGGAACATACCGCCAGACTTGACACCGTTTAAAAAACCGTTTATAATAGCTAAGGATTTAAGAGTATTAAATCTATCCGCCGAAGCTCAAAGTTATGGCGGACAAAGGGAGATTTTTAAAAAAGGCATAAACTTACGTTCAATTTTGCCCTTATGTATGCGGTGAATAACCGCAGATTATAAGGGACCCGGCTAAAGCCGAGGGATGAACATAATTCCGATAGTCGGAATGTGTTTTTTTTGACCTCTAATTATTAAGGCCCTTTAGGGCAGAAATAATAGCGGTCAACCCTCCGTAGTCACCCGAAGGGTGACGAAGGAGGGTAACTAAGTAGCATCATGATCGCAGTAAAGTATCTCTCCCGCCTCCTCTAGCCCCTCTTCGGGCAGGAGGGGAATAAAACAGAGATCCTTCGCTCCGCTCAGGATGACGCCTAAAACGAAGTAAGGGTTCCCTCGCTTCGCTCGGGATGCAATTCCTGCGGAATTGCACTTTAACAGCTGAATAGTGATTAGAAAACTAACATCTCCCAAGATGTTAGGGTGCCCCATTAGAACATGCTTGCATGTCTAACGGGGCAAGTACAAAACCATCGTGTCCTGACCTATTTAAACCAGGTTGGGATGCAACCCCCATTAACTAATTGCTTCGCAATTGTTAAGGGGTAAATGTTTGCGTCAATTCAATATGAGTTCAATGATATCTGTGAAAACAGAAAATGTTTTAATAGTTTGCATTTTACAAAAATAAACTATTGCCAAGGTTTGTCATTTAGACAGATCGAACTCTAAATATAATTTCTCCCGATTTTGATTGGGATCAAGATTTATGTTTAGTTCTAATAAGAGTTTGATCCTGGCTCAGGATGAACGCTGGCGGCGTGCCTAAGACATGCAAGTCGAGTGGTACTTTTATGAGGAAAGAACCGTAGGTTGTTCTCTCATATGAGTACCATGGCGAACGGGTGAGTAATACCTAGGAACTTTCTTTAAGTGGAGCATAACCAGCCGAAAGGTTGGATAATACTCCATACCTCGCAAGATGAAAGTCGCAAGACGCTAAAAGTGAGGCCTGGGCACCATCAGCTAGTTGGTAAGGTAAAGGCTTACCAAGGCTATGACGGTTAGGGGCCCCGAGAGGGAAAACCCCCACACTGGAACTGCGACACGGTCCAGACTCCTACGGGAGGCAGCAGTTTGGAATTTTGGACAATGGGCGAAAGCCTGATCCAGCGACGCCGCGTGGACGATGAAGGCCTTCGGGTCGTAAAGTCCTTTTGCCGCGGAACAATATTTTGAGCGTACCGGAGAATAAGAGGTTGCTAACTCTGTGCCAGCAGCAGCGGTAATACAGAGACCTCAAGCGTTATCCGGAATCATTGGGCGTAAAGCGTTCCGATAGGTGGTTTTACAAGTCAGAAGTGAAATCTTTAAGCTTAACTTAGAGACTGTCTTTTGAAACTGTAAAACTCGAGGGGCAAAGAGGAAGCTGGAACAAGCGGTGTAGTAGTGAAATGCGTTGATATCGTTTGGAACACCAATAGCGTAGGCAGGCTTCTGGGTGCTACCTGACACTGCTAGGACGAAAGCGTGGGGAGCGAATGGGATTAGATACCCCAGTAGTCCACGCTGTAAACGATGCACATTAGGTGCTAGGGAGTATCGACCCTCCTTAGTACCAAAGCTAACGCGTTAAATGTGCCGCCTGGGGAGTACGGCCGCAAGGCTAAAACTCAAAGGAATTGACGGGGACCTGCACAAGCGGTGGAGCATGTGGTTTAATTCGACGGTAAGCGAGGAACCTTACCAAGTCTTGACATGTACCTGCAAGCCCAAGAGATGGGGCCGCCTTCGAGGGTGGTACACAGGTGCTGCACGGTTGTCGTCAGCTCGTGCCGTGAGGTGTTCACTTAAGTGTGAAAACGAGCGCAACCCCTACGGTGAGTTACAAGTGTCTCACAGAACTGCCCGCGTTTAAGCGGGAGGAAGGTGGGGATGACGTCAAATCAGCGTGGCTCTTACGACTTGGGCGACACACGTGCTACAATGGGGAGGACAAAGGGACGCCAAGGAGCAATCCGGAGCAAATCCTATCAATACTGCCCCCAGTTCGGATTGAGGGCTGCAACTCGCCCTCGTGAAGCCGGAATCGCTAGTAACCGTATATCAGCCTCGATACGGTGAATACGTTCTCAGGTTTTGTACACACCGCCCGTCAAGCGATGGAAGTGGGAAGCGGATAAAGCGCATCTTTAGATGCTCTAGTCCGAAGCTCATAACTGGCGCTAAGTCGTAACAAGGCATCGGTAGCGGAAGCTGTCGATGGATCACCTCCTTTCTAAGGAATATAATATACCGGCTGAATTTTTTCGAAGATTCTGTCCGGTACATTCCAAGGTCGTCGTCTAATTTCTTCGGATTTTAGATGATTCAAAGACTTACTACGATTTGACGCAACATAGGTGTTGTACGCCCGGTTAAATTTCGCTTCGCGAATAATTTAACGGGGTAAACCTTCTAATCACTGTTTAGCCGTTAAGAACGGACTGCGTGAAAAAGCCCCGTCGCAAGACGAGGTTTTTTATGTACCTTGAAAAAGTAAAAGAAGCTGGCGGACGGGTTACCCGGCCGCCAATATTCGCAGGCACAGCACTGGCTAAGAGCCGGCTGCCTTTGCTCGTGGGCAAACGCGATGGGCAGATTCAACAACGCGAACCAATTCATCGGGAACCACGGGTTCGGATAGCAAAAGGTCGTGGCCCCCTAAGTTTAGGATTTCTGCCCAAAGCCGTTCGTCTGCATGGCGGTAACATACGACAAGAGACGGCCTACTCTCCGCCTTTCTGGCATGTTCCAAAACGTCAGGCCAAGAGCCGTCATCCAGGTCTTTTTCGCAAATGATTACGGTTACATCGTTCCAAGCCAGAAGTGTCTCGGCTTGCCCACAATTGGCAGCTTCAACCACCTCATGTTCAAGGCTGCTCTGTCCAAGAGCATTTCTTATCTCGCTACAGTTTTCAGCCCTCCCAACCAGCAACAGCCTGATTCGACCAATCGCTGTGCCCATTAATTGTCCCCTCCTTGTTCATTGTCAGACCTCCAAATATAGTACGGAAATTCTTGCGGGTTTGTTTCCTTTTTTATTTTATTTCCGTTCATTATTTCTTAATTATGCGCCAAATTTTAATAAGTGCGATAAAATGTCGTACAGTTTAAATTTATTGAGCTGTCTTGAGTGAGAGAAATTTTTAAAAACATGTCCGGCGTGCTACAATATTAAAGCCAGCGTTTTAAAGCATGCTTTACGCGCGGTAGTTATATATGCAAATTGGCCAAAAAACTAAAGTGTTGGCTCTGGTTTTAGCCGGGGTTGTGTTATTCGGGATTGGGGCATTTTTAGGAAAGAATTTTTCAAAACAGCTGCCAGTGCCCACTTTAAACCAGGTAGTTATCGCTTCCGCCATCCGTCAGGGCGGCGGCAAGTATACTAATCCTTTGCTTGAATGCGACCAAAGCCAGGGGGAATTTGTGGAGCTCAAGCCTTTTAAATCCGAAATCAATGGCGAAGTTTCTGCTATAGAGCAAGATCCCGACACTCCCTTAGTTTCGGTATACTTTCGCGAGATGAATAACGGCCCCTGGTTCGGCATAAACGCTGCGGCAACCTTTTCCCCGGCCAGTCTGTTAAAAGTGCCCTTGTCCATTGCTTATTATAAACTCAACGAACAGGCGCCCGGGTACATCCAGAAAACCATCATCTATAAAGGGCCTGACAGCAGCTGGCCGGACATTACCCAGACCATACCGCCCAAGCAGACACTTGTTGTCGGGCAGACTTATACCATAGAGGAACTGATAAAGCGGATGCTCTCGTATTCCGATAATACGTCTTATTATCTTTTGTATTCCAATATCAGCCAAGCCGATTTGCAGACGGTTTATAATGATTTTAATTTACAGTTGCCTGGTTCCGGCGCGACTAACGAATCCACGGTAACAGTGCGGGGCTATTCCAGCTTTTTCCGTATTTTATTCAACGCTTCTTATTTGAACAAGGACGATTCCGAAAAAGTTTTGTCGCTTTTGGCCGCCTCTGACTTTACGGACGGGCTGGTGGCCGGCGTTCCCGCCGGCGTACCGGTTGCCCATAAATTCGGCGAACGGGAGTTAACCGGCGGTCCCTTGGACCAGATACACGATTGCGGAATTGTTTATTATCCAAAGCATCCGTATTTGCTGTGCGTAATGACTCAAGGCTCCGACACAGGCAAACAAATTGACGCTGTAAAACAGCTTTCCACCGCGGTCTACCAGCGGGTGGACGGGCAGGGTTTGGGAAACTAAAATGGCATTTCATAATAAATCTGTCATTGATAAATACGCCAAGCGAGATGGCATCTTCTCTAGGCTAAAGCTTGGGGGTTTCTAAGGCAATCCGGGTAATGAATGGTGAAATCATAAGGAACGCCAGGCTTAAGCCCGCGGAGACGGCACCAAAAGCCAAAAGCCAAACTGTGTTTATAAAGAGGTAGTTTACTTTTTGCCTGGAGCGTGTATAATTAATAAAATAGCATTAATATCAAAAAAATGACAAAAAAAGTTTTAAGTGCGACGTTTGTCAGCTGGTTGCCGTTTGCCATAATTATTGTAATTTTTTCCGGCCTGGCCTACGCTACTGTCCAGCAAGTTTATCGCCAGTCGGCCAATGACCCGCAAATTCAAATTGCCGAAGATTTGGCTACCGCCATTACTCAAGGTCAAGCCCAGCCTAATCAAATTGTCCCTGCCCAGGGCACCACGGAATTGGCCAGCACGCTTTCGCCTTTTGTGATGATTTACAACGCCACCGGCACGTTAATTGGCTCTTCGGCGCTGCTTAACGGCAAAAATCCGTCTTTTCCGGCCTCGGTGTTTGATTATGTGAGGGCGCACGGCCAGTGGCGGCAGACCTGGCAGCCCGCCCCAAACGTGCGCGAAGCTATAGTGGTTAAAGCTTACTCCGGCACCAATTCGGGGTTTATAGTAGTCGGTAGGTCATTAAGAGAAATCGAAGTCCGGGAAAACCAGACACTGCTTATGTCCACTACTGCCGGGATAATCGCTTTGGTGCTGACCTTTGTGGTACTTTTGTTTTTTACCAACAAAGCCATGAAGCCGCGGGTTTTGGAAGATGTTACTTTAGATGTCAAACTTACCGAAAATCCGCCAAAACCGATGTAGTCTGCTAAACAAAAATTTTAAAAGTTTAAAAGGGGCATCCTTTTGCAGCAAAAGGATGCCCCTTTTATTAAACCTGATAAATTACCCGGCGCATTTCGCGCAAAGCCCGAAAAATTCCAAAGAGTGGTCGACAACTTCGGCAAACCCGAGTTTTTTTAAAAAAGATTTGTTCAGTTTTATTTCTGGTATCACTACGTCTTCCAGTTTTCCGCAATTGGTGCAAATAATGTGATGGTGATGACGACCTTCGGCCAGTTCAAAGTAGGCTTGCCGGTCTTTTAGGCTTATTTGTTTAACCAGGCCCAAATTTTTTAGAGATTCAATATTCCGGTACAAAGTCACCAAATCCGCGCCACCTTTGCCTAAGGCTTCGGCGATTTCTTTTATGCTCAGGGGTTTTTTGGCATGCTTTAAAATATCCAATAGCAGGAGCCTGGTGGGGGTAATTTTTAATCCGCCGGTTTTTAGTTGTTGCCCAGATTCAGTAGCATGTTGTTTGCAGGAACTTTTCACAGTTAAAGGTTAGCATAAAACTACTGCCTTGACAAATGCAAGCGATTTGCATTAAAATGTAATCAAGACATTGTTACGAGTTTATGAAATCATTAAGCAAAATATATGACCGGCCAAACAAACCAGCTAAATCAGCCCGACAAGAGAAAAAGAGGTTACTTAATCTGGATCGTCGCAGTCGTGGTTGTCGCGAGTGTTGTAATTATTGGGGTAAAAAATACCAATAAAAAAAATCTGCCGGCCCAACCTCGGCAAGCGGGGAAACTAAATGTCGTGGCCAGTTTTTTCCCGCTGGCGGATTTTGCCAAAAACGTCGGTGGGGACTACGTGACCGTCACTAATATTACCCCGGCCGGCGCCGAGCCGCACGACTACGAACCTACGCCGCAGGATATTGCAAAAGTTTATAACGCACAACTGTTTATTTTAAACGGCAACGGCGTGGATGCTTGGGGCGAAAAAATTCAAAGCGATTTGGAAAGCAAGGGGGTAACGGTGGTTAAAATGTCCGACCATATGGATTCCTTAAGGAACAATTCCCCCGACGAGCCTAGCTTGGCTTATGATCCGCATTTTTGGTTAAATCCAGTCAATGCCGAGAAAGAAGTCAATCTCATTGCTGATGCAATGGCAAAAATTGATCCTACCCACGAAGCCGCGTATAATCAAAATAAGGACGCGTACGAGAAACAACTGGCCGATTTAGACCAAGCCTATAAAACCGGCCTCTCCATGTGCCAACAGCACGTAATTGTTACTTCCCATAACGCCTTTAATTATCTGGCCGGCCAATATGGCCTGGCCACGTTGTATATTTTGGGATTGTCGCCGGACGAAGAACCTTCCCCAAAGACAATAGCAGACATAGCTACGGAAGCTAAGCAAAAAGGCATTAAATACATCTTTTTTGAAAGTTTGGTAAGCCCCAAACTCGCCCAAACCGTCGCCAATGAAATCGGCGCCAAGACTTTGGAGTTAAACCCCATTGAAGGTTTTACCGACGAGGAAATAGCCGCCGGGAAAAATTACATCAGCCAAATGAAAACTAACTTGGCCAATTTAAGAATTGCCCTTTTATGCCAATAGA
Source organism: Candidatus Doudnaibacteriota bacterium (assembly GCA_963768175.1). GTDB lineage: Bacteria > Patescibacteriota > Doudnabacteria > UBA920 > UBA920 > PALSA-1336. Next base: position 7,477 of record CAVYGQ010000002.1, read on the forward strand.
AAACCCGCTTATTGAAGTTTCGGACATAAGTTTTGCTTACAACGGCAATACCGTATTAGAGCATGTCAGTTTTAATATTGAGCCGGGGGATTACGTGGGCATAGTGGGACCCAATGGCGGAGGCAAAACCACCTTGCTTAAACTTTTGGTCGGGCTATTGCCGCCCCAATCCGGGAGCATAAAAATTTCCGGTATCCCAATAGAAAAATTCCAAGATAAATTTCAAATCGGCTATGTGCCGCAAAGGTCGGGGCAGGAAAACATAACTTTTCCGGCCACAGTTTATGAAGTTGTGGAAAGCGGTTTGACGGCTAAAACTAAATTATTCAACCGGCTTACATCCCAAGACAGGCAGGCTATTGATAAGGCCCTGGCGACAGCGGACATTAAGGGATTAAAAGATAAACTCATTGGCAAGCTTTCGGGCGGGCAGAGGCAAAGGGTCTTCGTGGCCAGGGCTTTGGCTGCGCAGCCGAAAATTTTGATTCTGGACGAGCCGTTTGTCGGTATTGATGTGACAGCGCAAAAAGACTTTTATGCATTTTTAAAGGAACTTAATCAAAAAGAAAATTTAACCATCATGTTTGTCTCCCATGATATAGATATGATTACCGAAGAGGTTAAGTCTATTTTGTGCCTTAACCGCGGCCTTTTTTGTCTGGATAAGCCGGAATTGCTCCACGAGGGTAATACGATAGAAAGACTTTACGGTAAAAAGATCACCCATATTCACCATTCCCATTAATTTTATGCTGGAAATATTCCAATACGATTTTATGATTAGAGCTTTCGCCGCCGGTTTGATTATCGGCGTCCTTGCCCCGATTGTCGGGATTTTTTTGGTGGTGAAGCGCTATTCGCTTTTGGCCGATACCCTTTCCCATGTTTCTTTGGTTGGCGTGGCGGCGGGGGTTTTGTTAAACTTTAATCCGATTTTTGGGGCCTTAATTGTTTCCATAGTAGCCGCTTTTGGCATGGAAAGACTGCGGGAAAAAAGACAGTTATTCGGGGAATCGGTTTTGGCTTTATTTCTTTCCGGGAGCCTGGCCATCGCTTTGATACTATTGGGGCTGTCGCATGGTTTGAACGTAAACATTTTTTCTTATTTGTTCGGCAGCATTACTACAGTTTCTGCGGGCGATTTGTTTATGATCGGCAGTTTTGGCGCTTTGGTCATATTTGCCGCTTTTATTTTGTTTAAAAAGTTCTTCCTGGTGTCTTTTGATGAAGAGTTGGCCAAGGCCAACGGCTTGCCGGTAAGCGCCTTAAATATCAGCCTGATGGTTTTAGCGGCAATTGCCGTGGCTCTAAGCATGCGCGTGGTCGGCGTACTATTAATTGGCGCCTTAATGGTCATTCCGGTTTTAACCGCAGTCCAGCTGGGTAAAAGTTTTACAAAAACACTGTCATTGGCCCTCGCGGCCTCTTTAATTTCTGTAATCGCGGGCCTGTTCCTGTCTTTTTACCTAAACCTGCCCAGCGGTGCGGCAGTTGTCGCTTGCGCCCTGATTTTATTCGGTTTGAGCTTATTTAAGAAAAGGTAAAAAGATAAAAGTAACTACCGGTTGACTGTTATAGAAAAATTCTTTTAAATAGATATATACGCATTGTATATTTACAATCCGCGGTATGGAAAGAAGGCAGGTTTTTTGTTGCCCAGTGTTTAAACGTGGATGTTTCTAGCTTTGGTAAAACAAAAAAAGAAGCCTTAAAAAATTTACAGGAAGCCTTAGAGCTTTATTTTGAAGATACGAAGCTTGGGAAAATAACCCAAGTAAAAAACCCCGAATTTACAAAATTGTCCATAGCTTATGCCTAAGCTACATTCCTCGCGTGAAATCATCAAAGTCCTGGAAAGCCCTGCCCTGTCGGATGACGGGGCGGGGCTTTGTTTTTTATACTGAATTAATCAGGATTTTTGAAGATGTGTCATAATGGGGGCAAAAGAATTAACCTAAAGAAACAAAAAAATGGAAAATCCAAATAATGAAGTTTTGCCTCCGTCTCAACCTGAACAGCTGTCGCCACAGTCTGTTCAGTTGGCACCAACCAAAAAATGGTATGCCGATAAAGCCGTAATGGCCATGCTTATTTTGGTGATTTTAGCCGCTTCATCGCTCGCAGCGTATTTTATTCTCAACCAGCCTCAAAATTTAGGGCCAGTAGTAGTTAGCCACCACAAAGCAAGTGAACAAACCTCAAATAATAAAGCAGAGTTAACAGGCACAACGCCACCTGCAAACTCAATAGCCACCGCAAGTCCTGTAGTAGTATCTACTAGTTCTCCGCCAACGACAGACGTAAATAATTGCGCAACTTCCGCAAACCAGGCACCTTGTTACGCAAATCAGGCGAAAGCACAAAAAAATCCAGCGATTTGCAAATTAGCCTCATCGCAAGCGTTTACGGATATTTGCTATTATTATGTAGCCACGGGTACAAAAAATATACAGTTGTGTTCTCAAATACAGACACAGAATAAGAAAGACGGTTGCTATCTTTCTTTTGCTGCTACAAATAATGATGCTAAATTATGTTCTATGATTGTGACCCAAGCAGTGCATCAACAGTGCTTAGCTCTATTTCAGCCTACAGTCGATACCACTCCCGTTTCAACATGGCTTAGTATGGACTTAGATAGCACAATTCTTACTGGCACGCCTGGTGAATCGGTAGAAATCACGGGTCAGATGCAGAACACCGCTACCAACACTCTTTATTTAAATGGCATGACCGGCAGTGTCGTGAGTGTGCTTAATGACCCAAGTAATAAAGGCGCCGATTTAACCCTTGACCCAACTGATTTTTTTAGTTTAGTGCCCCCAAGTTTTCAACCGGGACAAAGCTATCAAGGTCCAATATTTTCAGTCCAAATTAGCAATAACGCAAAACCGGGAACTTATATATTTGGCTATACTCTCCAGGGAGGCAAAACGGAAAAAGATAATGAACAATTGCGAAGTGAGGAAATTTCAATTCAGGTTAAATAGTTTTTTAGAAAACAAGCGATTTGCCCCTCGACAAGCTCGGGACAAATTTTCCAAAATGGGATTTTGGAAGATTTGCTATTTTTTCCGCTTTAGTGTATAATCCTTTTATCATCTTAAGTTCACCCAGTTAAATAATCCAGCCGCAGGCTGGATTCCCGCTTCGCGGGATTTAACAGGGTAAAAGTGTTAGGCTTCGTGAAGAGTTCATCTCAAAGCGGGTTTAATAAGTAGAGCTTTATTTAAATAGTTAGTAAGAGTTCACCCTGTTAAATCTTCCCGACAAAGTCGGGAAGGCCGCAAAGCGGCATTTAACAGGGTAAAGGTGAGGCTCTTATAGAAAGCCTATTAAAAATGGCTAAGAAACTTTTTGTCGGCGGTATCCCCTGGGCTACCACTTCCGACGACCTTCAGCAATTATTCAGCCAGCACGGCACTGTGGCTTCGGCTACCGTGATTACCGATAAAATGACTGGCCGAAGCAGAGGTTTTGGATTCGTAGAATTCGAAAATGACGCTGAAGCAGACGCCGCGATAGCGGCTTTAAATAATTCCGACTACAACGGCCGGACCTTGGTGGTCAAGGAAGCAAGACCGTTGGAAGATCGCCCCAAGAGAAGCTTTGGCGACCGCGGTGGACGCGGCGGTTATGGTGGCGGTAACAATGGTGGCGGTTACGGCGGCGGCAGAAACGACCGCTACTAAGCCCCGATAAAATCTTTTTGTGATTTTGAACTTCCCCCTTTTCCGCCGACTGGCGGAGGGGGAGTTTTTTATTAGCGAAGAGCGGCGTCATCCTGAACGGAGTGAAGGATCTTTTATTACTTGACTTGTTTGAGATTCTTCGGTCGGTTGCTACTGCCTCAGAATGACGCCGAGTGAAGTAATTTTCCGATTTCCGATTTTCTGATATACTGCTTTTATGTACAGAAAACATAAACATGACATAATTGTTATTTTAGCCGTCTTGGGTTTTGGCATTAGTTTGTATTTGGCCTTCGCCCACTATTTGGGCTACACGGTTCCCTGCGACGCTACCCATGGCTGTGAGACAGTCCTAAACAGCAAATATTCGATACTTTTTGGTTTGCCTTTGGCGGTATGGGGGGTGGGTTACTTTATTGCGGTAATTATATCCGCGCTTTTGGCTAATAGTTATTCGTTGTGGAAAAAAATTTTGACCGGCCTTTTGGGCTTGGGAGCTTTGGCCGCTTTGGTCTTTTTGTCCCTGCAGTTTTTTGTTATCAAGAAAATTTGCCAGTATTGTCTGACCGCAGATCTGCTAAGCGTATTGCTGTTTATTATGGATATAAATATTGAACATAGGCTTTAGCGGTTGTTTCGGTCCCTCCCCTTATTTTAAGGGGGGGTTAGGAGGGGATATTACCATCAGGTTTTAATATCACCCCCGCCTGCCTACGCCTATTAATGGAGTTTAAGTGGATATTGAAAATTTATATAGTTATCAATATCCATCAGCCTTTCAAAAATAGGCATGGCGGGCAGGCCTAGCCCCCTCTTATGAATAAGAGGGGGAATATAGTTTTGCGTTTTAGCCTAAACTATGCTATACTTTTATAAATAGGTTTAGTATTCAAAGGACATAAAAATCAAACTTAATAAAGATATATGAATTTTGGGGATTTGACGACTTATTTATGGCTGGTGTTAGCCATTTTAGGTATTGGCAGCATCTATTTAATAGTTGAAGGTTACAGAGTCCACAAACTTTTTGCCGAATCCATAGTCGGCAAACTGATTAAAGCTTTGGTGGTAGTTTTTTTGATAGAACTATATTCCTTAGGAGTCGTTAGCTACGCTTTCCTTTTCTTTTATCCAAAAGGAGCGGTTGTCCTTTTGCCGATTGTGCTGCTTTGTATAGTGAGTTTAATTTTTGGAGTTTTTGCCGTTCGTTCAGCTAAAAAAGAAGTAACCAGTTTGGTTAATAAATAACAATTTTCGCTAAAGGCAGAGTCGCCTGCGGCGGAAAAGTAATATAGAAAACAAAATATGCCTACTCCCAACAGCCAACCCCCGGTAAATAACTACGACTCCAGATGGTTTATTTGGACCATTGTTTTTTTGGTCGTAACCGGTATTTCTTTGGTTAGCTATATTACCTTAAGCGGTACTGGGGATAACGATTCAGTAACTCCAACAGTGGTTACTCACCACGCAGTTCATCTTAAGTAATTTTGGTTTAACCTAAATTTTTTAAAGCTCGGCCCACGGTTTGTTGGGGCGGAGTTTTAAAAATTTATTGAGATTTTTACTTGCAAAAAAAGCCAAGATGTGCTATAATATATAGAGAAATCAAATTTTCCAGTCAAAATAATTGGAAAATTTTCATTTTTTAGAAATCAAAACCAAAAACAACTGTAGATACACAGACAGCAGCAGATAATACAAATAAACGCTTAAGCGTAATCTGTTTTTCGTTTGTGTATTGCCGCAAACAAAAATAAAAATGGAGTATGTTTTAAATGCTATCGGCTTGCAGTCGCCCAGCTTTAGGAGAGCTTTTTCCCCTTTGGCTGATTTTGGGCGGCATTTGTACGACCATTTTATACCGCACGCGCGGAATAACTATCATCCGCATGTTTTAGGCCACAGAAGTTTGGCTTTAATGTCGGGACTTTTAGTTACCGTTAAAATTTTTACCCTAGCGCTGCTTTCCTTTGGCCCTGTGCTGCCCGCGTTTTCCGAAGCAATTACCGCGGGCAATATTATAACGCTTACCAACGCATCGCGCCAGGAATTTTCCGTTGCGTCTTTAACCGAAAATCAAATTTTAGATAAAGCGGCCCAGGCCAAAGCCGACGATATGTTGGCTAAAGGTTATTTTGCCCACAATTCTCCGGACGGGCGCACGCCTTGGGATTTTATTACCTCCGCCGGCTACAGTTATTTAGTGGCTGGGGAAAATTTGGCTGTGAATTTTACCGAAGCCGAAAGTGTGGAAACCGCCTGGATGAACAGCCCTGGGCACAAAGCCAATATTTTAAATAAAGATTTTCAGGATATCGGTATTGGCGTTTCCCAGGGCACTTATCAAGGGCATGACGCAATTTTTGTAGTCCAGGAATTTGGCAGGCCCGCTGCCCAGCAGATAACCCTGTCTAACAAGCCGACTCAGGTTCAGACTGCTTCCGTTCCCGCGCCGGCTATGGCGCCTGCGTTAGCTCAAGTAAAAAGCGCAAGTGTACCGACCACACAATTGCCGGCAACCAACCCGGCCCAAATACAAACATCGCCGGTTGCCCAGGTACAGCCGCCTGCGCCGGTTGCCATAGAAGACGGCAATATCCAGCTGGTGGGGGATAACGTACAAATTAACGCCCAAGTCAGCGGGCCGGCGGTAAAAGTCTTGGCTTTTTTCGGCCAGCAGGCAATTATGCTTTCGCCTAAGGACCAGACAACCTGGACCGGACAGGCGGAAGCTGCTGACTTGGCTCAAACCGATACCACGGTTAAGCTTCAGGCCACTGGTATGCAGGGGCAGACCAGCCAGCTGCAACTTGCGGATTTTTCCCTGGACACCCAGGCTAACTATAATTTATCCGCCAGTACGCCCCAGACATATGTGACTTTTATGGGGCAGACTTTTAACCCAAATGTTTACGAAACCCATTTTTATCTTCTATTTATGGCAGGCTTGCTTACTAGCCTGATTTTGGCCATAGCCGTAAAGCGCCACATCCAGCATTTATCTCTAATTGCCAACAGCAGTTTTGTGATAATCTTCGCCGCCCTGCTTTTGTGGGCGGGATGAGGGGGAAGCGATAACAATAATTTATAACGATAAAAAACTGCCAGAATTGCTTGGCGGTTTTTTGATGCTTATGGTATATTTAAAGGGTAAAATAATTTTTTTAACAAATGGCAAAACAATCAGCAAAACCATCAAGAGCCGGTAAGGTACTTAAAAAAGTGTTTGCCCCTTACCGCAATTTGGTCGTGGTCGGCGGCAATTGGGGGGACGAAGGCAAAGGGAAAATTATAGATCTCGTAATGGCGCATTACGACATTACGGTAAGGTTTTCAGGCGGGGCCAATGCCGGGCATACGGTTTATGCTACTAACGGCAAAAAATTAGTCAGCCACCTTATTCCTTGCGGCTTGGCGCAAAATAAGGAATGCGTAATGGGCCGGGGAGAGCTGGTAGACATTAGGTTATTTTTGGAAGAATTAGCGGCGGCAAAAAAAGTTTTGGGGAATCGCTTACCTCCTATTCATTTAGATCAAATGTCGCCTTTGTGGACGCCGTGGCACGGTTTGCTTGAGGCTTGGCTGGAATACGTTCGCGGCAAAGGCAAAGTCGGTACCACTGGCAAGGGCATCGGCCCTTTGGAGGGCTTGTATAAATTGCGCATAGCGCCCTTGGTTGGGCAGATTTTTTTGGAAAGAAAAAAGTTTATCGGGATTTTAGAGCTTTTATACCAAACTTTGCGCCCGATATTTAAGGAGATAAAAGCCAAACATATTGTTGGTGGCTCTATCCCAACACCGGCAGAGGTGGCTGATCAGCTTCGGGCGTATGCGCCAAAAATTAAGCCTTATGCAGCGGATACTTCTTTTGTGCTTCATCAGGCAGCCGTTAAAAATAGGCGGATATTATTTGAAGGCGCGCAGGCTTTAGGCTTGGACAGCCGCTTTGGCACGTATCCATTTGTTTCTTCGGGCAACTCGGCGGCCTTTGGCGCGGCCGAGGGGACGGGGCTGCCTATGCAAAGTTTTGATGCTACGCTCATGGTGGTAAAGACTCTGCCCACGCGCGTGGGCGCCGGGCCTTTTGTTTCGGAAATGTGGGCCAGGCAGTCGGCTATGGATTTTGTAAAAAAACACCTGAACCTTTTTACCGATGAAGATTCCCGCGCCGATTTTCTAAAAAAAAGGCTTCAAAAAATTAGCGCTGGACAAGCCTCCAACGCCGAACTGTCGCAATATTTTCAAGTCTTGGGCGACGAACGGGGAGCCACCACCGGTCGCGGCAGAAGTGTTGGCTTTATAGATATTCCGTGGCTTTGTTATGCCGTCAGAGTTAACGGCCCCAAGTGGCTTGCTTTAACCCGTTTTGACATGCTGTCTAAAGTTAAAGATATTCCCGTGGTTGTTGGTTACCGGCTTAACGGAAAGTTGTTGGCCAAAGGCCAACTGCCGCCGCCTTGGGATATGGACAGAGTTGTCCCAATGTTTGAAAACTGGCCGGGCTGGAGCGAAAATATTTTCGGCACAAGTAGCGAGGCGACCTTGCCTAAAGGCGCTAAAGATTTTTTAAGGCGTCTGGAAAATCATCTAGACACAGCCATTTTATTGGTCGGTACCGGACCGGGCAGGCAGGATATTGTGGTTAGGACTTGACGCGGAGTGCAATAAAGTGTTACACTCCTTTAAATAATAATGATACTGATATACAGATTTATTCGGATGATACGGATAATGCTGATGCGTTTTGTTGTTAGTTATCTGTATTATCCGTATCATCAGTATTCTAATCCGTATATCGGTATCTTAAAATAAATTTATGAAACCCATAATTGAAGCTCTAACTTTTGACGATGTCTTGCTCAAGCCTGGCTACAGCGAAGTCGTGCCAACGGAAACGCAAACTAGGACCAGGCTGACCAAAAATATTTCGCTCAACATTCCCATAATGAGTAGCGCTATGGATACGGTTACCGAAAGCGCCCTGGCCATTGCTTTGGCCCAACAGGGCGGTATCGGCGTGCTCCATAAAAATATGAGCATAGAAGAGCAGTCCGCAGAAGTGGCTGTAGTCAAGCGTTTTGAAAGCGGCATGGTGGTTGACCCAATAACGCTGTCGCCCGAAGACACTATTGCCGACGCCTTAGAGGTTATGGAAAAACGGAAAATTTCTGGTTTTCCGATTGTTGATAAAAAAAATAAGCTGGTGGGCATTTTAACCCACCGCGATTTGCAGTTTGAATCGCGCCTGAATTTGCGTGTCAAAGATGTAATGACAAAAAAAGTTATTACCGCTCCAGCAGGCACAACTTTGGAGCAGGCCAGAAAGATTTTTCAGCAGCACCGCGTAGAAAAACTGCCGGTTGTGGATTCAGGCCACATTTTAAGGGGTTTAATTACGGTAAAAGATATTAAACAAACCATCCAGCACCCAAATGCCTCAAAAGACCGTTTCGGCCGCCTGCTTAGTGGCGCAGCTATTGGCGCCACGGGGGATTTTTTCCAACGGGCCGAGGCTTTAGTAAAAGCCAAAGTGGACGTTTTGGTTATAGACACGGCTCATGGCCACACCAAGCGGGTAATTGAGGCCACTAAAAAGATTAAGAAAGCTTTCCCAAAAACTGATTTGATGGTTGGCAATGTGGCCACGGCTGAAGGCGCTAAGGCGTTAATAGCCGCTGGAGCCGATGCCATAAAAGTTGGCATGGGGCCGGGCAGTATTTGCACCACGCGCATAGTTTCAGGCGCGGGTGTGCCGCAAATTAGCGCAATAATGGAGTGTGGCTCCGTTGCAGCTGTGGCCAAAGTTCCTTTGGTCGCGGACGGCGGCATTAAGTTTTCCGGAGACGTTACCAAGGCTTTGGCCGCTGGCGCGGACTCGGTAATGATCGGCAGCCTTTTTGCCGGAACCGCTGAAAGCCCCGGCGAGCTGATTTTGTATCAGGGCCGGAGCTTTAAAACTTATCGTGGCATGGGAAGTTTGGGCGCAATGAAAAAGGGAAGCAAAGACCGTTATGGTCAGGAAAGCGAGATGAACATGCAAAAATTAGTGCCCGAAGGCATAGAAGGTCGGGTGGCTTATAGGGGCCCGCTGGCTAATGTTGTCAGCCAGCTTGTCGGCGGCCTGCGAGCCGGTATGGGTTATTGCGGGGCAAAAAATATTGCCGAGCTGCACAAAAAAGCGCAGTTCATCCGCATTACCAATGCCGAACTCAAAGAGTCCCATGTGCATGATGTGGCTATTACCAAAGAAGCACCGAATTATCATCAGGAATAAGGTTATTGAGAAGGCAAAGCTTACCAGTTTTTTCTTTTTAACCCGCTCGTCCTGACAAGCCGGGACTCGCTCTCATCTTTTTTTGGAGAAGTCATCCCGAGCTGCGAAATAAATTCGGCAGTTCGGGGCGTAATTATAAAAAATCCGCAACCTTGCGGATTTTTTTATTTCTACTTAGATGGTCGTGGGGTATTCCTAGTCAAATGGAACAGATTTCAGCGTTTTAGATAAGTAAACATTAGGCGAACTAAAGATTTCCGGTGAGGAAAACCTGAGGCAAAATTCACTCACATATTCCGGCAGGTATTCTGGGGTAGTATGGTGGTACATCCGTCGGATAAAAGTCCTGAGGTTGCCAAACATGCCTTCAATTTCAGAGGTTAATCCAAACTCAAATTTTTTGTGTATATCAACTTTATGCTTCACCTGCCACCACTGCTCAATCTTTTTGTAGATGCCTGAGCCGTCGGTTTGCAGCTTAGTGTTAGGCTCTATGCTTTGAAAAATGAATTGCGAGGCTTCAGTCTTGTTAACAGAATTTTTAAAAATAACTTGATGCGCCAGTTTTTTACTCCCGACTTGCTTAGCCAATAGTAATGAAAGTTGTTTAAAGTAAGCTTCATCCATTTGGACACAGCCTGTTAAAATGGGCTGTAAATCGGGCAAATGCAATCGAAATTGCCTAAACCAGTGGTAAACCGCTTCTTCCCCCACATGGCAGAGTTTCTGGGACTGAAGTACGGGAATCCTTTGAGTCCAGCACCAGAGTAGAGCGTAGAAAGTTCTGAGGTTTAATTTCATCCCTGAAAGCCAAGTGCCAGTCAGCAGGCCAAAGGGTTTGCGGCATCTCTGGCAGCGATAACGGTTTTCTGATGAATACACTTTTCTGCTGCGGCACCTGGGACAGGCCAAATTCTTTCCGAAAACGATTTTCCTTAATTGTTGCTTAATTTTGGCTTCCGACGGTATTTGGTTTAAGAGAGCTATCATAAAACAAGAGTGTTAATTATCATAAACTGTATATTACTCTTGTTCCAACTGCCCTAGTATACCCTGGTCGTGCCTATTGACTTTTTTCTTTAAACCTGCTATACTAATATTACAAAAGTATCGGATAGCCAATTAGGGGTCGGCGAGCCAAAATTAGCTCGGTAAGACGACAAAAAAGCTATAGCGAAACAAAAATAAACACAATCTAATTGAAATATACGAATTTGTATCGGAATTATCCGGATAACCCGTTTTTGGATATTTGGATATAATTTTCCGATTTGGTCCGGTTTGAAACAAAAAACAAAAATAAAATTACATATTGTGTCTCCACAAGAGCGACAATTTATGCTTGGCTCGGGTAAGCTGATTCCCATAAATCAGGCGGCCAAAGGAACTCCGTACTCCGCGGAGTATTTGAGCTTGCTTGCAAGAAAAGGTAGGCTGGATGCCGTTAAAATTTCTCGCGATTGGTTGACTACCGAGAACGCGGTTAAAGAGTACGTGGCCGAACAAATAGAAAAGCACCAGAAGATGATGCTTCTTTTGGGCAACTCTGGAAAGGAGGCGCCATGAAAATTTCCAGGAAAATGGCGCGAGCCTTAGGCCGGAAAATTGTTGTACCACAAACCGCCCTTGCGGTTGTTGCGGTTGTGGTTTTAGGCAGTTTTGCGTTTTTGTGGCTGCATCCCAATAAAGCATTCAAGCCGGAAAGCTTAGTTGAAAAGCAGCGGGTATTGTTTGCATATAACCAAACCACAGCCAGCCCAGATTCCGCCATCCCTTCATTTATCCAAGTCTTAACTGGTGAAGATTTTTCATATGTCGCGGGCCCAAAAACAGAAGTTTTAGCCGCAACTCCGCCCCCCTTTAGGCAACAGGATTCTTTACCGAACGTGCAGTCTTGCAAAGAATTTCTAGCTAGCTTTGGGGTCCAAAGTAACAGGGCGGTTTCGCAGTTAGGGTTTAACATATTAAATGATTGGGAATCGGTAAGTGATTTGGCGGTAAGGTCAAATGACCAAGTTCATACGCTGGCAAATAATTTTGTATCCGACATTAAAGCACCTTACTTGGCTGCGGCCAGCGTCTTACGTCCCGCTTTGCGCGAGCAAAAAAATCAGGCCATAGCCTTAGGCGGTAAAATTAATCAAATTTACAACCAACAGCTTTTGGCGTTTGGAAATGAAGGCATTAAGTTTTTTGACGGGGTAACCTCGCTGGAAGCGTCATCTGTTTCGCGGGCTGTCGCAGCGGGGAGCCAAGTCAACAACTTCTTTGCCCAGCTGAATAAAAATTACAATGAAATTCTTTTAGCCTGCGGACAGGCAGGGATAAAATCTTTGGACCAGCTTTCCATCTCGGAAGCAAGGCAAGCCAGCCACGCAGAGGTCATTACCATAGATGCCCAAGTTGCGTTTGCTGATTTTTACGCGCATGCCAGCGATGACGCTTTGGCTTTGGCCGAGCCGGTACAGTTGCTCTGCGATAAAGCCAATGATCAATTGTTGGCTTTAGGGCAATTTATAATCGGGCCCGGCGAGGAGAATATTTTGCCGGAGATGACGCACGAGAAGATGCTAGCGACGAAGCTTGCTAACTATGAGGCCGCCATTAAATTAAGTTCAAAGAAGGTTTTACGTACAAATGCATCAGCGCTTTTGGCAATGGCGCCAAACGGGAAGGGGCAAGTCCTTGCCGCACATACCGTTGCCCAACAGTCCGCTTCGGCTGCTTCCTTAAGCCGGCAAGTTAAAGATATCCTTTACGGTTTTATGCAGCAGGGTTTATTTGGGCTTAGTGCTTCCAATTACGCTCCCGATGGCATCTTGCATGTGGGAGTTAATAACGGGCAGACTTACAGCGTTTCTAGTGGTCTTGGGCAAAACAGTGGCGGCCAAACTACCTCGGTAATTGGTGGATCGTTCGCGCCGGTATCTTATGTCTTTGGCGGATCGGCCAGCAACTACACCACCGGCAGCATGGGAAGCTTTACGGATTTGTCGGCCACTAATTTTAGTTCAGGCAATAATACCAATTTAAACCTCTTAAATGTATCCGGAGCAGCTACGCTGTCTTCGGCTCTTACTGTCGCTGGCAATACTTCTTTAGCTTCCGCATCAATTACCAGTTTGGCTTTAAGTCAGCCGCTATCTTTAACTTCGGGCGGCTTGGGTATAGACGCGTCCGCCATTTTAAAGGGCGGCATTCTTGCCGGCACGGGCAGCGGCATGTTTGGCATCCAAACTGCCGGCTCCGATGGACTCTGCCTAAGCGCTTCTTCTACCGCGGTTTCAGGACTGGCCTGGACTGCTTGTACTTCGTCTTCCACGGCCGTTACTTTGCTTAACGGTCAAAGCCAGGGCAGCCAAACTTTTGCCACGGGCAGCGATGCCAATATTGTTTTGACCGTTATTTCCCAAAACGGCATACATACTTTTACCCCAAGCTGGCAAGGGCAATTGGCTGTCAGCCGTGGCGGCACCGGCACCTCCACCGCCCCTACTGCCAACCAGATACTAATCGGTAATGGCGCTGGGGGCTACAACCTGGTGGCGACCTCCACCTTAGGTTTGCAGCCTGCGGGCAACTACTTAACTGCCGCCTTAACCTCCCTCTCCGGCATGACCGGCCCGGCCTTAACCATCGCCACCTCCACCTCGGGCAATACCTTTACCTATGCCACCTCCACCAACCAGCTGACCTTGACCATCCCCCAGAATCTCATTAACAGCGTTGCCACCTCCTCCAGCTCCGGCAGCTTCTACGTCTCGACCTCCAGCACCGGCTCCACCAACGCCTTAACCATCAACTTCCCCAATAACCTGGTGACCTCGGTTTCCGGCTCCGGCTCCCTCCTCTCTTCCGGCGGCACTACTCCCACCCTCCAGCTGCAGAACTTAACCAGCGGTGACCTGCTGTTTGGAGCCGGCAGCAACACCTTGGCCACCTCCACCAATTTGACCTTTACCGGCAATAACCTGCTCAGCGTCAACGGCTCCATTAACGCCAGTTCCTCCAACTTTACCAATGCTTCCACCAGCAACCTGACCGTCACCAGCTTTTCCAACTCCAACACCTACTGTGTCCACAGTGTTAATGGATTGCTCCAGACCACGGCCTCGGACTGTGGAGCCGGAGGCGGCGGCGGAGGCGGTTGGTCCACCTCTTCTCCAAACACCATCTATAACTCCTTTGGTACCTTAGTCGGCATTAACTCCACTACCCCCATTGCCAGCCTTACAGTGCAAGGGAAATCCGGCTCTACTACCCCCATCTTTGTGGTGGCTTCTTCTACCAACGCCCAATACTTAACCGTCCTGGCTAACGGGAATGTGGGGATTGGGACGAGTGCTCCAGCCCAGACTTTAACACTGCAGGGCACTTCGGGAACGGATTTATTGAACATCGCTTCCTCAACCGGCACGAGTGTGCTGTATGTCGCCCAGAACGGCAATATCGGCATTGGCACCACCACGCCGGCCGCCACCTTAAACGTGCTGGGTACGGGAATTATCCAGAGCTCCACCAACACCCCCACGGCTTTCCAGGTGCAAAACGCCAGCGGCACCCCAATCTTGCTGGTAGATACCACCCCGACCTTTGGCGCCACCACCACCAATTACATCGCCAATCCGGGCTTTGAAGTCAACACCTCCGGTTGGGCGGCTTCCGGCACCGGCGCCACCATTGCCCGGGTGACTACCAATAAGTATATGGGTCTGGCTTCATTAAAGATTGACAGCTACGGCTCGGGAGCCGGCCAAGGAGCCAGCACCACTGCCTTTGTCATGAGCCCCGCCGCCGGCACCTATGTCTTAAGCTTCTACGCCCGCACCGACATCAGTTCCTCCAGCTTTAGCACTTTAATGGCCGGCTATAGCACCAGCACCCAGTTCTCCGCCTGTACCCTAAACTCCAACACGGTCTCCAACCTGGGTTGGAGACGCTATAACTGCAGCTTTACCGTAAGCGGCCCCATTACCCAAATCTTCATCGGCCAATCCGATGCCAACCCCAACCGCACCTTCTATATTGATTCCATCCAGCTGCAGTTGGGCAGCGCGCCTACCCCTTATGCCATCGGCAACATCCAGCTCCGCGGCGTCATTACCAGCCCGGTGTCCCTGCAGTCCCTGTCCAACTCCGTCACCGCTTTCCAAATCCAGGATCAGACCGGAGTGTCCAACCTGTTCATCGCCGATACCTTAAACAACGCCATTGACATCGGCACCTCCACCGGCACCTCCGTTTTGAACATCCAGGGAGCAGCCGGTACCTCTAATTCTTTATTAAACATCTCTTCCTCCACCGGCGCTTCCATGTTCTATATTGCGGCTACCGGCAGAATCGGCATTTCTTCCAGCACCCCTGCGGCAACTCTCTCTCTGCAAGGCACTTCGGGAACCAATGCCCTGTACATCGCCAGCTCCACGGGAACCGGCTTAATGGTCATCCAGCAAAACGGTAACGTGGGCATCGGCTCCTCCACCCCCACCGGGTTATTATCCGTGCAGGGAACCAGCGGAGTGTTTACAGACTTAAGCGATCTGGTCTTTACCGGTACCGGTCCTTTAGCCGCTACCACAGTCAACGGCTTAAAGATCCAAAGCTACCTAACCTACGGGGCAGGCGGCCAGTTTAACGGCATTTACCTGCCGATAACCGGCTCCGGTACCGCCACCGGCACCATTGTTGGCATCAACATCGGCAGCATTACCGCCGGCAGCGCTACGGCCACCGCCATCTCCATCGGCAGCGGCTGGAATTCCTACCTGAACCTTGCCACGACCGCCACCACGACCTTAATCAACATCCAGGGCACGGCCGGCCGCGACACCCTAAACATCTCTTCCTCCACCGGCGCTTCCATGTTCTATATTGCGGCTACCGGCAGAATCGGCATTTCTTCCAGCACCCCTGCGGCAACTCTCTCTCTGCAAGGCACTTCGGGAACCAATGCCCTGTACATCGCCAGCTCCACGGGAACCGGCTTAATGGTCATCCAGCAAAACGGTAACGTGGGCATCGGCTCCTCCACCCCCACCGGGTTATTATCCGTGCAGGGAACCAGCGGAGTGTTTACAGACTTAAGCGATCTGGTCTTTACCGGTACCGGTCCTTTAGCCGCTACCACAGTCAACGGCTTAAAGATCCAAAGCTACCTAACCTACGGGGCAGGCGGCCAGTTTAACGGCATTTACCTGCCGATAACCGGCTCCGGTACCGCCACCGGCACCATTGTTGGCATCAACATCGGCAGCATTACCGCCGGCAGCGCTACGGCCACCGCCATCTCCATCGGCAGCGGCTGGAACTCCTACTTAAACCTTGCCACGACCGCCACCACGACCTTAATCAACATCCAGGGCACGGCCGGCCGCGATACTTTGAACATCTCTTCCTCCACCGGCGCTTCCATGTTCTATATTACAAATGGCGGCAACGTCGGCATCGGCTCATCCAGCCCCATCGCTACTTTAGCCCTAACCGGCACTGTCGGGACCAACCCCTTAGTGGTTGCCTCTTCCACCGGTACCCAGCTTTTGACAATCCTGCAAAACGGCAACGTGGGCATCAATACCAGTACGCCCGGGGCGACTTTAGCCATCCAGACCCAGGCCGGAGTTAACGCTTTCACCGTGGCTTCCAGCACTGGCTCCACCACTACCTACTTTACCATTACCAGCATTGGCAACGTCGGCGTCGGCACGGCCACTCCGGCAAGCAGGTTTGTGGTGGCCGCTAACTGTTCCGGCTTCAACGCCAACCCCGGCGCCTGTTCCGATTATGCCGAATTATATCCTGCCAGCGAGGATATTACTGCTGGTGATGTGGTGGTTATAGATACCTCGGCCTCTGCGGCCGCGGTCAGGTTAAGCACTTCTTCCTACGATTCCAACCTTTTGGGAGTGGTCTCCACTAATCCGGCTATGGTTATAGAAGGCGACAGCGTGCAGTTTATGAACGGCAATTACCATAATGATCCGCGCCGTCCGGCCGTGGCGCTGGCCGGGCGCGTGCCAGTCAAAGTTACCAACGAGAACGGCAATATTTATCCTGGTGACTATTTAACTTCCTCGGCTTCGCGACCGGGCTTTGCCATGAAAGCCACAGGCGCAGGCATGGTTTTAGGCCAGGCGCTTGAAAGTTTTAATCCGTCTTTTGACAACGCCACAGGCACAGTTATGGTATTTATCAAACCCATGCACTATGTGCCAAAAGTGGCTGATTTGCTTCAAATTGGGGCAAATATTGACAATCAGGCATGGCTTTTGTCGCTGGCGAATTTGAATATGACCAACGCTTCGGTCTTTGGCGATATCGCCGTTACTGGCTCTTTGGCTGTGCAAAATGATCTTCATGTGGGTGGCATAATTTACGTTGCGACTTTGAATGTGGACACCATTAACGCCAAGAAATTATGTTTGGGGCAAACTTGCGTGACCGAAGACCAGCTTAAAGCAATATTACAGTTCGTAAACAGCCAAAACCAAAATTCCTCGAACCAGCCCGTCACCTCCGGTTCGGGGCAAGCCGCCCCTTCTACCGGCGGTTCTTCCGATTTCTCAACAGGCTTGCGCCTGCGACGGGACAAGTTGCCCCTCAATTAGATTCGGGGCAAGTTGCCGGCACTTCCACACCGGCCGCTGTTGATACTAATTTGCCGCCAGAAACCTCACCGGATACGGGCAATACGGTAGATACGATAAATGTTGCCCCGTCTGACACCGCGTCGCCTTCTTCCACTACCGAGTCATCACCGTCACAGGATCCCGCGCCAGCCGCGGTGCCTGCTCCCCAAGCTGACCTGGCACCATTGGATGCGCAACCGGCATCCGATTCTTCCGCTCCAGCCACCCCTTAAAAAATTGTTTGTAAATAAAGAGGCCTTTTACGCTACGCAAAAAGTCTCTTTATTGTGGTCTAATTCTTGCTGATAAGCCAAAAAAAGTATCGGTTAAACTATTAAGTATCGTTTTAACAAATAAATATCGTTTAAATTAATTTATATCGGTTAGACAAACAAATATTGTTTAAACTATAATATATCGGTTAAGCTATATAATGTCATGCTTACCCCAGATCAGCAAAAAATTTCAAATTCCAGCAGGCTTGTGTCCTTAAGCCAAGCCGCGTCACAGACGCCGTATTCGGCGGAGTACTTAGGTTTGTTGGCGCGGAAGGGGAAACTGAAAGCGGTAAAAATCGGCCGCGACTGGTTGACAACCGAGCAAGCGGTTAAAGAATATACGACAAAGCAAATACAAAAGCACGAGAGAATGCTAAAAAAACTGAGTTCGTCAGGCGAGGGGGGAACGGCCACAAAAACGCTGAATTATCATCACGAATAAGCCGCTGATTTGTCGCTGATTACTACGCTGAACGGACGCTGGAATAGAAATTAAAATGCTAACCGAAAGGTTAGCATTTTCGTATTTCCATCTTTCGTGATTAGTAGAAGTTATCCCCACTCAATCGTAACCGGCGGCTTGTCGGATATCCTGTAAACCACGGCGCCGACTTCGCGGATTTCATTGGTCATGCGCTGGGAGACGTGTTTGAGAAAATCGTAGGGGAGTTCCGTGGCTCTGGCGGTAAACCCGTTAACAGACCAAACCGCCCAGAGGGCAATTACGTGGCCTTGGGCCGCGTCGTCGCCTTTAGTGCAGGTTGTCGTGGAGTTTGTGACCACAGCGCCAGCTTGCCAGATGTTGTTATATAAATTCCATTTGCGCATTTCTTCTATGTAAATTCCGTCTACCAACCTGGCCGTGTGCAGTTTTTCCGCCGTGACTTCGCCTTCTATCCTGACCACTAAGCCGGGTCCGGGGAAAGGCTGGCGGACCAAAAGCTCTTCCGGCACTCCCATAAAGCGGCCAATGTTCCGCCCCGTGTCTTTAACGCAATCGCTAAGTGGCTGGATTTCCGGCAGGCCAAAATTTAAATTGACGTTATGATGGATTTTTATTTGCGCTTTTTTGGAGCCGCTGTCATATCCGCCCCCGCTTTCAGAAATGTCCGTGTATAGCGTGCCCTGCGCGATAAAGTCCGCGTCAAAGCTTTTGGCTTCTTCTTCCAAAACCTGTTTATAGATGTCGCGCATGGCAAGCCTTTTGTCGTGCATGGACATTTTACCTTTCAACGCGGCCAAAAAATTTTTGGTGGCGTCGACAATTTTTATTTTTATCCACTTTTGGCCGCCAAAATACTTTAACACATTGGCTTCGTCGTCAGGCCGGTCTATGCCTTTAATGTAGACGCCTAAAATTTGGCCAGATTTTCCACTAACGGCATTTTTTAACAGGTAAGCCACGGTTGAGGAATCGCTACCGCCGGACAGCGCCAGCAGAACTTTTTTGTTACCGATTTTTTTCTTAAGTTCGGCAATTTTTTTGTGTGCCACTTCGGAGGCCGGGAACCTGTCTTTGGCGCCGCAAATATTAAAGCAAAAATTTTCGTAGATTTTAGTTCCATATTTGGTCTCCGTAACCTCGGGATGGAATTGCACGCCCCAAAGGTGTTTGAAACTGCCGGCGGCTGCGGGAGCGTTATCGGTCGTGCCAAAAATATCCAGTTTGGGATCGGCGAATATTTTGTCGCCATGGCTTTCCAAAACTTCGGATTTTTTTGGCAGACCTTCCAGAAGCTTTGACGGTTTAACAATATTGAATATATGCGTGCCGAATTCGCGCTTATCGGAAGCCGTTACCGGTATCCCGACATGATGCGCCCACATTTGATAGCCCAAGCAAATGCCCAGAACCGGAAGGCCTAAATCAAAAATTGCTTCGTCAAACGGGGGGTTTTCATACGCGGAAGCCGGCCCGCCGGAAAGAATTATGCCAATTGGGTTTACTTTTTTGACATCAGCCGCTGTCACGGACGCGGGATCGGCCACTAGACAAAAAACGCCCAAGGCGTCCAATTTTTGTTTAATTAAATGGTCAAACTGGCTGCCCATGGAAAATAACAAAAAAAGTTCATCTGTCTTGCGAACCTTTTTTTCTTCGGCAATTTTCACCAAAGCTTCAGCGGTAGCTTTTTTGAAAGTTTGGAGCATAGCTTATTCATTATTTTTCTCTCCCTCTGGGAGAGAGTGCCGCCCTGACCTCGCGTCGGGGCGGGAGAGAGGGTTTTTTACGACGATTTTTATCATTATATCTAAAATTAGAAAGATAATCAAAAAAGCCGTTCAAAGAGCTTGTGGTTCGTTCTGGCGTTTTTATGGACGGCCTAGGAGGAGGTTATTTCGTCAATTGGCTTAGTTGCGCGCCGTACAAAAAAAATTGGAAAATTTGCAGCCCCAAAAATACTGCGGCCAGGTACCAGCCGACCAAGTGCCAGCCGTTTTTAAACAGGCTATAAAACGCCCAGCCGTAAAAGAAATATAATATGGGAGTAAGAATAAAGAAATAAAAAATTAATAATGAGGTAATCGGGCCGATAGGCAGCAATAAAATAATAGTCGGTACAATCAGCCAGTACAAAAGGGTGGTTTTAACCGATGGCGCTAGCCGGACTTCCGGCAACCGGGCGGGATGCAGCCGTTTTTGGTTAAAATGGAAAATAATGTATCCCAGCAACAACAGGCCGGCCAGAATGTAGAGTAGGACGGGGCCTACAATATAAATAACGTTAAAGTCCAGATGAACAATAATCCACGGCCCAAACCAGAAACCGAAATATTGTATCATTCTGGAGCCCAAGCCTTCAGCGGCAGTTCCTCCGGCAAGGTGCAGGAGGCCGGTGACATCGGCCAGTCGGTGGGTAAGTTCAAAATACAAATAGGGGGCGTAGATAACCAAATTGCCGGCTAAAAATATAAGCCATTGGTTTAGGGAAAAACGGATATCCTTGCGCAGGAGGGCGATAACTAAAATCAGCGGCAGGCTTAACAGCGCTACCGCGTGCAGTTGCGTGGCCACGGCAAAGCTAGTGGTCAGCCAGAGCGTATTGCGGTAAATATTTTTTTTGATGGACAGTTGTTGGAAAGCAAAAAAGAAAACCAGAACGAAAAACGGTAAAAAATTTGGGTTGGAGGCGTATTGTGCAAAAGAAACATCAAATTCACATACCGCCATGATAATTATTACCATGTAGGCTAATTGTGTGCTGTGCCAGGATCTTACCACAAAAAAACTTAATAGCAGGGTGGTTAGGGAGAAGAAAAGGCTAGCCACGGCGGGTGCGTACAAGGCAAAGTGAAAGGCTGCCACAAAGGGAAATAGGAGGTAGTAGTAAATCGGCCCAAAATTAAAGCCGCCTAAATGGGAAGGTGGCCCTAAAAAAATCCAGTGGCCTGTGGCGAGGCGTTTTTCCACGGCAAGGTCGCGTAGCAATTCCGAATACCAGTATAAAGATCGTCCGCGACGATCAGGCAGCCGAACTAAAAAAGCGACTGTCAGAGTCAGCCACAGCAGCCAATATTTGCGGGCTGCGTTGCCAAAGTAATTAATTAGCGCAGTCATTATTGTTTGACCTACGGAGTTTAAGGACTTTAAGTCGCGGATTTATTCGAATAGGCTGGAGGGAAAATCGGCGGGGCATCAGCAAAGAAATGTGAGTGCAATGCTATTATAGAATAACCATTGGAGATAATCAAAAAACCGCCTAAGCAAGGCGGCCTAAGAGAGACTTTCCAGCGCCTTGGACCATTTATTACCCTTCGGGTGTCAGGGCATGAACCAGTGGTCCAAGTTATACCTACAGTGTAGGCTTATTAGTTCGTGGCCGCGCCATGAACCGGAGCAAACGCAGTGAGCGATCGGTTTTTGGTGGACCGTGCGAGAATCGGACTCGCGTCTCCCGGGCTTGCCCACCCACCTTTTTTGGATAGTTGGTGGGCACTGTTTGACAAAGTTGGAATGGAAATAGCCCAAAGTATTGAGCCTTGTTTTATAGCTTAGGGCTGGTTTTAGGGTATTGTTACAAGATACAAACCTGTTGTTAACCCTTGCGCTAATTTGGCAACGTGTTGATAATCCGGGGCGGTTTGGGAAAAGAGAATAAATGAACCCGGGCTAATTTTTGTATTTTTTGACCAACCATAGATTCTTTCGTTCAAATAAAAAATTATGGAGGGCTCATCTCTTTGATTCAAAAGCACGGGCAAATTAGGAAAATTTGCTACGACAAATTGGGACATCATTTTATTTTCGTAATAGTAATGAGCATAATATCCGTTGTTATTAATTTTACTTTGGTTATAAATTATCCCAGTTGTAATACAAAAAATCGCTAAAAGTATCGGCGCTATAAACTTAAAATATTTATTTTCAAACCTTTGAAACAAATCACTTAAAGATTTAGCTGTTATAACAATTAAAAATGGGTAAACGACTAAAATGTAACTTGCCAATTTGGTAACCGATGTGCTAAAAAGCAAAAAAATAAAAAAAGCGCTTATCAGCAAAAAAATGTAGGGTTTCTTTTCGGAATTTTTCTTAAAAATTTTGTAAACAAAATATAATATTGATAAAATTGACAAGCCGAGAAAAAGCCAATTTTCTCGCATATTATTAAAATAATAGAAAAAAGAAGCATTGTTATTGTCAATTGGCTGGACAAATCTTTCAAGCACTTGAAGTCCAAGGTATACGCTCCAAAACGCTTTTCCATACCTTAAGCTCTCAACAATATGCCAAGGTAAAATAACGGCAAAAAAGATTAAAAGGCCATAATAAAAAAACCTTTCTTTCAAGTAAGAAAAATTTTTTATTACTAAACTTTGAATAAAAATAATCGGCAACGGCATTAGGCCGATGATACTTTTGGTTAAAACCCCCAATCCCAAACATGCCCAAAATAGTAAGTAGTATTTTTTATTTTCTGTAGCTTTATTAAAAGCCAAAAAAGAAGCTAAGATAAAAAAAGTTACCGGAATGTCAAACTTTAAATACCAAGCTTGGGTAATAAAATAATGGACTAAATAATAAACTACTACCGAAAAAATTCCCACTATTTCCGATTTAAATAATTGTTTTGCCAATAGATAGGTTAAAATTACAACGCCTAAAGCAAAAAGCGTGCTCCAAAAACGAGCCGCAAATTCAGTTATTCCGAATACGGCAAATGATGATTCTGTGAGCCAAAACATTAACGGCGGTTTTTCAAACCATAAACCAGTGGGATTTTGCGGGCTTATACTTCCGTCCCAATGTAAATCTATAAAACTATGCTGGTCTATGGCTTGTCTGGCAATTTGCGCATATATGCCCTCATCCCAATCAATCATTGGGTGGTTGCCAATTTTATAAAATAAAAGAAACCCGTAGACGGCAATCAGCAGTATTGCTAAACTGGGAAGCAAAAATTTTTTCTGCAACAATTTTTCCGACATTTATTTGTTTCGTTTAGTTGTTAAAGAGCAAGCCGTATCAGCCTATCAAAAAAGGCCACCCGCTTGCCACATCTACCCTTTCGGATAGAGACCTTAGGAAAGGCTAAGACAAGACGGATGACCATCTTCGCTTTCCTAAGGATTTTGCCATGCCGATGATTTCTTATCGGTTTAGGCAACAATTAAATTGTATTTAAACTATAGCAAATTTTGCCTTTTAAATAAAGTGTGTTTTTTGTCTTGGCTTTTCCTCGTATTTGGAGCATAATTTAAGAATGCAGCCGGATATTGAACGGATAAAAAACGAATTAAACGAGCTTTATCAAGCCGCTTTGGGCAAGCCGGCCGGTTTTGAGTTTCTAGCTCGGACTTCAGAGTATATTGAGTTTATTGAA
The DNA here is from genome assembly GCA_963768175.1 of Candidatus Doudnaibacteriota bacterium. Lineage (GTDB taxonomy): Bacteria > Patescibacteriota > Doudnabacteria > UBA920 > UBA920 > PALSA-1336. The sequence goes on from CAVYGQ010000002.1 coordinate 31,174, forward strand.
ACTACCCCGATACTGTTTGAGATTATGCAAAATGAAAAAAAGAAAAACGATGAATTCCTTGCCCCGTTTATGGATAAAAAAGGCAACGTCCCCAAAGCAACAAGGGATAAAATTTGGAGTGTGGTAATGCAGCAAAGCATTTGGCAACAATATTTTGTTTTTCATCTTGAAATTTACCGTGCACTTTCCCAAAAAGTGAACAAAGACCCAAAAAAAGTTTTGGAACGCATTAAAAAACGCTTTTCGTCTTTTTTAACTTTTAAAAGAGCATTTTGGCCGTTTACAAAAGATTCTCGGGTAGCCTTGGGGACAACTTTTGTTTACAAGCTTATAATGAAAGATTTTCACAAAAGGTTGTTACGTCTTTTGGAAGAATGGGCTATCCGACAAGCTTCCGGCGGTTTAGAAACAGAAATGAACATATCGGGATTGACTTTATCCTCTAGCTTTGAAGAATTAAACAGCATTTTGCATATTGGCCATTGGAAAATTAAAATTGCAAGGCAAAAGAAACTGTCTAAAGCCCATGATATTTTAAAATATATTTTTATTGATAATGCCGACAATTTAACAGGCGATTTTTATTATTCCGAAATAGCGCAGGATGTTTTTGGCGACAGCGAATATGCCAAACGAGAAAATGCTTGGACGCCCTACACTACGGCCTTTAATGATATTCAAAATAAAGTTATAAAAGAAACCAAAGGTAAAATTATAAACTATTTAGACATCAGTGGCGGCATAACTGGCAGAGTAAAAATAAACCCAAAATATCTAATGAAACCAAAGGAAAAATGATTAAGAGTAAAATTTTTATCTAAACTTTCATAAACGGCTGAATTATAAAATAGCTTCAAGAAAACTTGAGGCTTTTTTTATGACCAAATTCAGCCCACAACTGGTTCAGCGAATGCAAAAGCACTTTGCTGACAAATACGGAGCCTTGCTTACTGACGAGCAGGCCGAGGAGTATTTAGACTCTTGGGCGGATTTGTATTTGCTGGTCGTGGGTGGCGGACGAGCTGCTCCGGCTTTGCCCGGCACGGGCAAACCGGACAGCCGTCCGCCCTGACTTGATACTTAGCACATAGTAATCAGAATCATTAAACATTCTTAAAAATCTTTATGACCGATAAACCATTAAAACTTACAATGGAAGATATTGAAAAAATGCTTTCTGAAAAATTGGACTTCGTTTTGCTTAAAGACCCTCATAACCACAACAAGACCGGCGAACCCTGTGTGAGTTGGATACTTTCCAAGGAAAAGCCGCTTAAACTGCTTAAGAATTACTGCGACCAAAAACTAAGGGAGCTTTATGAGATTAAAACCGAACTCAAAAGACAAACCAAACAGGGAGTAGGAGAATTATTTTATGACCACCAACGCAATAGAATTTACAAACGGACGATTGAAAATTACGGGGGATATCCTGACTTACGAAGTTTTCGCAAAGCCTTTTCGGATAGGGCCGAGACCTCGTCGGGAAAAGAAAACATCCCTTTCTAAGTCTGACAAACCAATGACCAGAACCCGGAACCTTTACGCCGCCAAAAAACGGCTAATGGATTGGATTAACTGTAATGTAAATGTTTACACCGGAAAGCTTGGCCAAATCCTGCCCCCAATATTTATGACCCTGACTTTTTCCGATGATGTTACAGACCTTAATGACGCTCACCTTGAATTTAAAAAGTTTGTGGGTAAGGTTAACTATCAGGTTTTCCATACCAAAAAAGCTTGCCTGAAATACGCCGCCACCTTTGAAATCCAGCCGGGGCGGTTTAAAAAATACGGCGTGGCCGTCTGGCACTACCACGTTATCCTGTTTAACTGGGAAATGATTGATACCAAGACCGGCGTTACTGCCACAAGGAGATTTTGGGATAACATTGATAAAAAATTGTTACAAGATATTTGGGGTAACGGTTGGGTAGACATTCGGGATATTACCCAAGTCAAAAATGTGGGCTGGTATATGACCAAGTATATGGTTAAGGACGCTAACGACCCCAAGCTTAACGGCCGGATTAGTTACTTGTTAGCCAAAGGTTTGAAACAACCCATAAATATTTATAACAGCACTTTTGTTGATATGCTGATACACGATTTCCCCGGAGATACCTTAAGGCATTTTAAAACCGGCATTAAGCTTAATCACCTTGAATCCAAAGACCGCCTAATTTTTAACCTCTCGGAATATCCCGAACTGCGGCAAAGAAACGATGAATTGATTAAAAAATATTTTGGAGAATAGGATTAAACATTTTGCCAATTTTGTTTTTAGAGCTATAATGGGAAAAATTAACTTTTGTGTTTATGAAAAATATCATCTACTGCCGCCGCTCGTCCGAGGATTCCTATCATCAGGTGCTTTCCATTGAGAGCCAAGAAAAGGAATTATCGGCTTTTGCGGAAAAACAAAATATTGCCGTTGATAAGATTTTTACTGAAAGTATGTCGGCAAGGCGGCCGGGCAGACCTGAATTTGAAAAGTTGGTAAAGCTAATTGAGCATAACCCCGGCTCTGTGGTTTTGGTTTGGAAGCTTGACCGGCTCGCCCGTAACCCTATTGACGAGGGCAAAATTAAATGGCTATTGCAAACCGGAGTAATTGCCAAAATTGTTACTCCCGAAAAAACTTACTTTCCCGAAGACAATGTTTTAGTGTCCGGCGTAGAGTTCAGTATGGCCGCCCAATACAGCATTGACCTGTCCAAAAATGTTAAGCGCGGCAACAGAACCAAACTGGAAAGGGGCGAATGGCCAAACCGCTCACCGCTCGGCTACATTGATAATAAAATCACCAAGCTAAAAGAAATTGACCCGATTAGAGCGCCGATGATACGGCAAGCTTTTGAACTTTACGCTACCGGCGGTTATTCGCTCAAGTATGTCAATCAGATTTTGGAAGATAAAGGCCTACGAACCAGAGAGGGGCTTAAGTTGAGCAAGGCACTTTTACATAAAACATTAATAAATCCATTTTACTACGGCACAATGAGAAGCAACGGCAAGCTTTATTCGGGTAATCATCCGCCCTTAATCAGCAAAACCCTGTTTGATAATGTCCAAGATGTCTTAAACGGCAAACATCATTCTAAAATTCAAAAGCATTTTTTCCCATTAAGGGGATATATGAATTGTTATTCTTGCGGCTGTGCTTTAACTGCAACGACCAAAAAAGGCCACGTGTATTATTACTGCACCAATGGCAAGGGAAACTGCGAACAGCACAAAAAATATTTAAGGGATAAGACTACCGATGAGTTAGTTGCTAAAGTTTTTGGTAATATCCAGTTTGACAGCAACGAAATAGAAATTGCTTATGAGGCTGCCAAGCATAAAATCCTAAAACAGGGCGGCTCAACCGATGATAAAAAATCAGAACTGGCCAAACAGCTTAAAATGGCTCAAGGCAAACTCGCAAACCTGATTGAGCTGATTTCCTCTGACCCGGAGATGAAAGAAACCCTCAAGCCTAAAATTTTATCTCTGGAGCAGGATATAAAAACAATCACAAAGCAGATTTTTGATTTAGGCAAGGTAACGCCGGAGCAACAGTTGTCAACTTTGGAACAAACAAAAAAGGCCTTCTTACAGGCCAATTCTGCTAGTTTTGATTATCTTTCCGGCGATGACGCTAAAAAGTTTGAATTGCTTAAAAAGTTACTTTGGAACCTTAAGCTCCAAGATAACAACGTTCAATGTTTTCAGCTCAAACAACCTTATCAGCTAATGGCGGAATCGCCAAAAAAGCTGGAAATTTTTCAGTGGTGGACCGTACCGGATTCGAACCGGTTGCCTCCACATTGCAAATGTGGCGCTCTACCAAGTGAGCTAACGGCCCGTGATTAATCTGGAAAGGTGGGCGGGTGAACAAACCGGGTGCTCTGCCACTAAGCTAACGGCCCCTGCTTCGCTAAAGCTACGCAGGGCAAGCCTGCGAGATTAGTGTTTTTTTAAAATTCCCGAGGGTTGACCTCGGGATTATCATACCAGCATTTGGATTAACATCGAGGTCGGAGCAATGCTCGGGGCGTTATTGCCGCCGGGCAGTTTGTTAAACAGCCACAGTACGGACAAAATGCACAAAATCAGGCCGAACAGTTTCCACCAGGTATAAGTGCCGGCGCCAACGCCCGTGCCCAAATATTTTTCCGCCAAATCAATTTTGCCGGAAAATTGGTCGGTAATGGCTACCGAATATTTCATAATTAGGACACCGGCAACAAAAACTAGGGGAGAGAAAATGAAACGCATAAATTTAGTTATCAGGTTAAAAGTTTCAAGTTATCAAGTAGGGACACTTTTAACTTTCAACTTGATAACTTTTAACTTAACTGGTGCGTGTGGCAGGGATCGAACCTGCGACCCCGTCATTATCAGTGACGTGCTCTACCACTGAGCTACACACGCAAATTTTAGTACGGGGCGCAGCGCGCTCTAACTTCACCCAGCACCAATTCCCGTAAGCGGTCTATTCCTATCAATTATTCTTTGGAGCAAAGGCAGCGTAGCTTGGTAGCAATGTGTTAGGGGAATTGGTGCTGGGCAAGGCTGAGCTATACGCCCATGTTGATAAATTACAGGAAACTTTGATAATTTTACCAAATTTTTTGAATTTTGACAACAGCGGTAAAATGTATTATTATAATTAAGCTTAAAGTCGCCATATAGGCTAAGTTTGAGACGAGAAACCAAAATTTTAAACTAAATGTTTTTTTCCAAAAAAAAATCCATTTTGGGGGTAGATATAGGCACGGCGAATATAAAAATCGCTCAGGTTTCGCATGGGGAAAAAACAATATTAGATACTTACGGTATAGTCAATATTGCCTATCAGCTGGGGGGGAAAAATGACGCGGTGGCCATTGAACAAATGGCAAAGACTTTAAAGATTTTAATCCAAAAAGCCGGAGTCACCGCCAAACGCTGCGTAATTAGTTTTCCTAACAGTGCCGTATTTACCTCGGTTATCCAGTTGCCTAAGATGGATAAAGGCGAACTGGCTTCGGCGGTGGAGTTTGAGGCTAAAAAGTATGTGCCCTTGGCGCTTTCAGAAGTAGATTTGTCATGGACGGTTACGAAAGATAGCGATGCATCCAAAGATTTGTTGCAAATTTTGCTTACCGCCGTGCCAAAACAGATTACCCAGAATTATATGCGGATGTTCGATTTGGCCGGACTAGAGCCGGAAGTCGGTGAAATTGAAGCCTTGGCCCTAATTCGTTCTTTAATTGGTAACGTGCCTATGAATTGTGTTATAATAGATATAGGGGCAAGAAGCACCGGTTTAAACATAATAGAGGGTGGGTTTTTGCGGCTTAGCCGGAATCTCAATATAGGAGGCGACACCATTACCGATAAAATCGCCCAAGCTTTAAATGTCAGTGTGTTCCGTGCCGAGCAATTTAAGAAAGATTTCGGTATTAGCAATTCTACTTTTATTCCCGATACGGTAAAGCCGGTTTTAAACCTTATAAAAACTGAAGTTAAACAGTTATTAACCATATATCAGTCTCAAAACGTCCAGGTTGAAAGAATTTTATTGGTTGGAGGAGGCAGCAATCTGCCCGGCATCGTAGGTTTTTTTGAAGATTTAAAAATAAAAGTTGAACTTGGAAACCCGCTGGGGGCGGTAGGCTATGCCCGGGATTTAGAGCCAGTACTTAAGCGTTATTCTTTAAGTTTGCCCATAGCCATTGGTCTTGCTTTGAGAAACGAAACATAAATTAATATACAATTATCCTGCATCTTTAACTCCTGGAGATGCCCAAAGATTAAAGATTAGAGATAAAACCTTGGCCCAAATAAATTTATTAAAACAAAACACAACTGGCGGCGATATAGGCAAAAATGTCCCCAAAATTTTAGTTTGGGTTCTTTTAATTGTCTTGGTATTGCTGTTGGGTTTTTATGGCTGGTTGTTTTTTAGCTCCAAGAGCATTGATAGCAAAATAGCGGCCGCGCAAATCCAGATTAACAACGATAACCAGGCCGCTTTGGCTCCCAAAGGCAGGGATGAACTTTTAACCAGACAACAACAGCTGCAAAGCCTAAGCGCTTTAATTGCTTCCCATGTTTACTGGTCCCAGTTATTTAAGCCTCTAGCGGCCGCAACTTTAAAAAATGCTAGCTATAGCTCTTTAACCGTGGGTACAGGTAAAGATTTAACTTTAAACGTTACAGTCCCGACTTTAGAAGATATGGACAAGTATATGCAAATTTTTAACCTGCCTGAATTTAATCAAAATTTCAGTAATGTGCGCATAGGCGGGTTTTCCAAAGTTCAAGGGAAAAACTCTACTAGTATCGGGTTTCAGGTTAAAATGCAATACGACCCCAAAATAATTCAGTATCAGCCTCCAAGCAACAATGCCAATTAATTTCCCCAAAAACATCAGCATGAGCACACAGCCGCATGGCAGATTTTCCCGCAACTCTTTATTTGAGGTCGGCCTTTTGGTTATTATTTGTATCTTATTTGTTTGGTTTATTCTTTTGCCCAAGAAAGCGGAAGTTGATCAGAAAAATGCTGATTTGGCTAAAGTTCAAGATCAGGAAAACAAGATTGCCAGCCAGCTGACAACGTTACAAAGCTTAATTAACAGTTTGCCGTCAAATAGCCAGAATATCGTCACTTTGGACCAAGTTATGCCGCTGGATGGTAATGCCATAAGGCTCCAGCTTTTAATTCAAAGTCTTGCGGGGTCCGTGGGTGTGACCGTTGGTAGCCTCAATGTTTCGCCTGCTCCGGGGGGAATGATCACTGGCAATGCCGCCCTTTTGGCCAACCCTTACGGGGTTACAAGAAGTCTTCAAACAATGAACGGCTCGCTTTATGTTATCGGAAGTTTTGGCCAGCTTCAGGCATTATTAAAAAAGTTGGAAAATAGCGGCAGGCTGATAGACGTAGACACCATGGAAATTGGACAGGGAATAATAGGCAACCTGACTATGACTCTTACTTTTAAGGCTTATTATTTGGCCCCTTAAAGTTTATCCAGCACCATTTTCCCTAACCTTTTGTACTTTTATGATTAATATTTAAATAGGCTTTAAATTTGACTGCGAGTGATTATTATTAAAAAGTGGCGCTGGATTTATGAATCTCGGAAGGATTGAGGGGCGAGGGAGAATTTGGGCTCATAAAGTAATTTTATTCGCTAATTTTTAATGGAATCATTATTTAATTTTTAACGAGATGAACAAGAAAACAATAATCCAGCTGGTAATTATTGTCGTGGCTTTTGGGGCCGCGGGCTTGGTTTTATATAATGGGTTTTTTAACAATAATAATGCCGCGTTGGTATCCAGCACACCCTCCCAGCCAGAAGCCGTCCAAGACATTTTGCCTTATGGCGACACGCCTTTGGATATACAGTTTAAGGAGGTTTTGATTCCGAACCGTTTCCAATATAACCAGATTAGCTATCCGCAGCTAGACCCTCAAAACGAAGTCGGCATCCCTCCAGATAGCTTAATTATTCCTGCTCCGGCCACTCCTCAATAGGCGTAGTAGCTGGTTTAAGCAATTGAGAAGGCCTATAAAGTGCAATAAAACAATAGGTCTATAAAAATGATATGGATACGCCAATAAAAACCAGCCCTGCTCCAGTCTCTTCTTTGGGTTTTGAGAAATTTTTGGTTGATAACGGATTTATCAAAGCCCAAATTGCCGCCCAGATTCAGGCGCTGCGGCAGAAAACCGGCCGAGATTTTGGGCAACTGTTAATAAGCCAAAAAGCTTTGGACGAAGAAGATTTAACCAAAGCCAAAGCGGCTTTTTTTAATTTACCATACATTGATTTGCGGCAAGTACCGGTGCTGCCTCAGGTTTTGGCTTTAATCCCCATTGAATCCGTAAATTTTTATAACTTTGTGCCGTTTGAGCTTACCGGCAGGAGTTTGAAAGTAGCGATTACCGACCCGTCTAATTTATCCGCTTTGGAAGCCTTGGAATTTTTAGGCCAAAAGCAAAATTTGCAGGTTCAGTTGTATTTGGCTTCGGAAACCTCTGTAGGAGTAGTCATGGGGAAAAAGCAGAACTTAAAAAAAGTCGTGGGTGAAGCCTTAAAGGATATTCAAACCAAAGAGACCGCCTCACAAAAACCTGCCGAAGCCAGAAAGGAACAAAAGCCCAAGGTTATTGAAGAGGCGCCTATAATTAAGATCGTGGAGGTAATTTTAACCAATGCCATCGAGGCAAACGCCTCCGATATTCATATTGAGCCCTCGGAAAAAGATGTACGGGTACGCTATCGGATTGACGGTATCCTTCATACTTCGTTGATGCTGCCCAAGAGCGTGCAGCCATCCATTGCCTCCAGAATCAAAATTTTGTCCAATTTAAAAATTGACGAATCCCGTCTGCCCCAAGACGGGCGGTTTCATATGGAAGCCGGGAAAAAATCCGTGGATTTGCGCGTTTCCATTTTGCCTCTTATTTACGGCGAAAAAATTGTCATGCGTATTTTGGATAAAACCACCAAGGCCCCGACCTTAGACCAGCTTGGTGTGCGCGGCAGGGCTTTGTCCTGGATCAATGAAAATCTTAAAAAGAACCACGGCATTTTTTTAATCACCGGACCCACCGGCTCAGGTAAGTCCACCACGCTGTATTCAGTTTTATCCATTCTTAATACCACCTCGGTTAATATTGTTACTCTGGAAGACCCGGTGGAATATTTTATCGAAGGAGTCAACCAAAGCCAAATTAATCCGGACATTGGCCTGACTTTTGCTTCCGGCCTTAGGAGTGTTTTGCGCCAAGATCCTAATATAATTATGGTTGGTGAAATTCGTGACAAAGAAACGGCGGAATTGGCCGTGCAGGCGGCTTTAACAGGCCATCTGGTCTTTTCCACTCTGCATACTAACAACGCCATCGGTGCCATTCCCCGTTTAATAGATATGGGCATGGAACCTTTCCTGCTGGTGGCTTCAATAAATGTGGTTGCCGCCCAGCGCCTGATCAGGAAAATTTGCCCGGATTGCCGCAAGGAGGTGGTTTTAACTAAAGCCGTGGAAGAAGAAATCAGGAAAGAAATTACCGGAGTCCCAGACGATTATTTTGAAGGTTTGGATAAAAGAAACTTGAAAATTTATAAGGGGGACGGTTGTGAGAAGTGCGGGCATACTGGCTACGTCGGTCGTATGGGGATATTTGAAGTTCTGCCTACCACCACGGAAATTCAAGATTTAATTTTGGGGAGAAATACCGCCCACAGAATTTATGAAGAGGCGCAAAAAATCGGCATGGTTAGTTTAAAACAGGATGGCATTATTAAAGCTTTACGCGGCGATACCACCATGGAAGAGGTTATTAGGGTAACAACGGAGTAATGACAAAAATGACAAAAACGACGGAAATTAAAAAAATTACTGCATCAATATTTTTGTCATTTTTATTATTTTTTTAATTTTTGTCATTTGCTTTTATGGCTTATATTTTTAAACAAAAACTTAATTTAACCGATTTGGCTGGTTTAACTATCCTTCCAAAAAGAATTTTAATTTATGAACCGGAAATCTACCTGGCCGCACTCTATGCCCATTATTTGCGCCAGCATAATTTTGACATAAGGAATTGTTTTAACTTGGATAAAGTCAATGGAATGATAATAAGTTTTCAGCCCCATCTTTTAATTTTTTGTACCGATGGGTTAAAGGCTCCTTTTAAAGCTCCTGGCTTAATTTTAGCCTTAAGCCGTAAATTTCCGAACCTGAGTTTTTTGACCATTGCGCGCGAATTGAGCCACCAAGGCACAAAGGACTTAATGGATGCCGGGGTTTTAGGCCATTTAAACCGCAGTTTAAGCCGGCCCCAGGATGTTGTGGAGGTAGTGAAGACGTTGTTGCAATAATAAAATTTTTCGTTTTAGCATTAATTTTTTAATGACAAAAATTAAAAAAATAATAAAAATGACAGAAATATTACTGCAGTCAATTTTTGCTCAATTTTGTCATTTTTGTCAATAACCCTTATGTATAAAGCAAGCGAACTTGAATTAAATAAATTACTATCCATAGTTTTGGAGCGAGACTCCTCCGATTTACATTTAATGGTCGGAGAGCCACCGATTATTCGTGTGGATACCCAACTTATAAGGTTAGATAATTATCAGGTTTTAAGCAACGACAATATTAGCGACCTGCTTAGTGTGCTGCTTACCCCGCAGCAGAAGGAAATGTTTGAGAAGGAGTTACAGATAGATTTTTCCTATTCTTTTAAAGACAACATCCGCTTTCGTGTTAACGCCTATAAACAAAAAGGGGTTTTAGGTATTGCCTTAAGAGTTATTCCTAACCACATAAAAACTATTGAAGAACTAAATCTGCCTTCGACTTTAAGAAAATTTATAGAAAGAAAACAGGGCTTGGTGTTAATGGTTGGCCCCACGGGGCATGGTAAATCCACCGCATTAGCGGCACTGATTAATGAAATAAATACTACCAGAGCCGAACATATTTTAACTATTGAAGATCCGATAGAATTTGTGTTTACGCCGAATAAGTCCATTATATCCCAAAGAGAATTATATTTGGATACCATAACCTTTGCCGGAGCCCTGCGCTCCGCGCTTCGGGAGGACATCAATGTTGTGCTTCTTGGCGAGATGCGCGATTTGGATTCCATTTCAGCCACTTTGACGGTTGCCGAAACCGGGCACCTTGTGTTTGGGACTTTGCACACTAACGACGCAGGCCAGAGCATTGACCGTATTGTTGACGTTTTTCCGGCCGCCCAGCAGCCACAAATCCGCAGCCAGCTTGCCTCGGTGCTCGTAGGGGTAGTGAGTTTGCGCCTGCTTCCCAAAGTCGGCGGCGGCCGAGTGCCGGCTTATGAAATTTTGATGGCCAACCACGCTGTCAGAAACGTCATTAGGGACAACAAAATTTATGAGATTTCAAATATTATTCACACCAGCTTGGAAGAGGGAATGGTGCCACTCGATAAAACCTTGGCACTTTTAGTTAAGCAAGGGCAGGTGGAATTTGAAGTAGCACAGAATTTTGTTACAGATAATGAGTATTTCCTCTCGTTAATATCATAACTGACCTGAATCTACGGATGGTACCCGAATGACCCGAAAGGGGCGCAATTCGGAACATTCGGATGCATTCGGGTATTAGGGTCGCGACATGAAATTCAATTACAAAGCCAAAAACAAAGAGGGCAGTATTCAAAGCGGGGTAGTGGTCGCGGTAGACCAAAACAAGGCGGAGACCTTGCTTGGTGAAAACGGTTTGGTAATTATTTCTTTGCAAAAAGAACAAAGCGACATTTTTGCCAGAGTCAATCCGTTTGGCAAATCAGTTAAGAACAAAGAGCTGGTCTTGTTTTCCCGTCAGTTGGCTACCCTTATCTCCGCGCGCGTCCCGATTATCCAGGCTTTAAGAATACTGCAGGAGCAAATTAACGGGAAATATTTGCTTAGCATTATTGCTGATTTAATTTCCTCGGTAGAAAACGGCGATAGTTTGAGCAATGCTATGGCCAAATATCAAAACGTCTTTGGAAACGTTTATATAAGTTTGGTAATGTCCGGAGAGGTTTCCGGTTCCCTGGATAAATCTTTAGTCTATTTGGCCGATCAGTTGGAAAAAGACTACGAGCTTAAAGGTAAGGTCAAAAGTGCAATGACTTATCCGCTATTTGTCCTTTCGGCCTTGGTTCTTATTGGAATGCTAATGTTCAAGTTAGTCTTGCCTAATTTAACTACCGTGCTGGTGGAACAAGGCGGCAGTTTGCCGACGGTTTCCGTTTGGCTAATTGCCGCTACCAACTTTTTTAACAGATTTTGGTGGTTGGTTTTAATGGTTTTGGCCGGATTAATTTTAGGCTTCAGATATTATATTTCCACTTTAGGCGGCAGGAGAAACTGGGATATCGTAAAAATTAAGTTTCCCATAATCGGCGGCATTTTTCAGAAAATTTATCTGGCGCGATTTGCCCGGAACCTGTCGACATTAGTAATCGGCGGTATCCCGATTATGAAAGCCCTGCAGATTGTGGCCGAAGTTATTAATAATACAATTTATCGCGAGATTATTTTGGAGACAGTAACTAAAATCCAGGGCGGTAAAAGCATCAGCGAGGGGCTGGCCGGCCATCCCGAGTTTCCGACTATTGTGACCCAAATGGTCAGTGTGGGAGAGCAGACCGCCCAGCTAGACGACATTATGGCCAAATTGGCGAATTTTTACGAAAAAGAAGTTGACAGTAACGTTTCCACCTTGACCACTCTACTGGAGCCTATAGTTATGATAATCTTAGGTATTGGTGTGGGCATACTGGTTGCGGGTATCTTATTGCCTATTTATAATATGGCCAGCACCGCAGGGTAAGTAGCAATGACAAAATTGACAAAAATTAAATAAATGACAAAAATAATGTACCCAATAATTTTTTAATTTTTGTTCATTCTTGTCATTCTTGTCATTATCCCTTATGTGTATAACTCTCCTTGCCTATTAATAAAAAAATGGTATAATATAATTAACTTAAATATTATCCTTTAGTTTCTAAAAAACGCCGTGACTTAAGTTGGAGGGGACAAAGAGCTTAAGCTGGTTTTTTCCTAGCTTAAAGTTCGGCGGGGAATTAAAGGGTTATTTTTAGAATAAGATTGGGGGTGAAAACATTGAGAAACAAAAACAAAGCAGGGTTTACTTTAATTGAATTATTGGTCGTTATTGCCATTATCGGTCTTTTAGCTTCTGTGGTCTTATTGGCCTTAAATGGGGCTCGAGCCAAGGCCAGGGACGCCAAGAGGTTGGCCGATATGAGGCAAATGGCGTCAGCTATGGAGCTGTACTTTAATGATATTAGCGGTTACCCGACACAAGCAGCAGGAACTTTGGGAGTTACCCAGCTTGGATGGCCACCTATTAATCCTAATTACATAGGGCAAATTCCTACTGCCCCCAGTCCGGCAGATGGTAATTGCGTTGTCGCAGGGCAGGGTTCCAACGCGTATTTCTGGGTTTCTACTCAGAGTGTTTCCTTGACGAATACCTACCTTATTACTTTCTGTTTGGGCGCGGCAACCGGTGGTTACTCTGGCGGCCCTCATACACTTAGTCCGTCCGGTATTCAATAGTTTAGGTTTTTTACCTTGTCCCATCCCGCCACCCTTTGGGTGGCGGGATGGGATGGTATAGATTTAAGAAAAAGTGAATTTTCATTTTTCAAACAAAATTAAAATTTTATTAAGCAGCCTCATAGCGGCTGTTGTTTTATTATTGGCGGTTGTTGGAGGAGTAAATAACGGCAAAAAAATCGCTCAAGCAAAAATTCTTATCCAAACTTCCAAGAGCGCGGCCTCGGCCCTACAATATTTTTATCAGGATCAAAACCGCTACCCCACGGCCACGGAGTTTGAAAATCAAAACCTTATGTTAAGCTATTTCAGTAATTTCCCTTTACCCAATTATCCATCCTCGGCCTGCAGCCAGAGCTTTGTTTATAAAAGAGCGGATCCGGCGGCTTTTAGCTTAAGTTTTTGTTTGCCGGTTGCTTCCAGTGGTTATCAGGCGGGATGGAACAATATTAATGGCTCGATGGGGAAATGACAAAAAGGACAAAAACGACGTAAATGACTAAAATGTGACTGCGGTTTATTTTTGTCATTTTTATTATTTATTTAATTTTTGTCATTACTTTTTATGTTCAACCTAGAAAAATTCCGCCTCCCTTACCGCGAAGACTTAACATTCAGTTGCTTGAGTTTTTTAGTTTTTATTGTTCCTTTGGCTTTTTTTTTGCTGACTAACGAGAATTACGAAACCGCAAAGTTTGTCCTGTTTTTAATTTTAGCCGGCTCTAGCTTAGTGGCATTTTTAAAACGGCGGGAATTGAATGAAATTTCGGTAAAATTCCAGCAGCCGTTTTTTTATTTGCTCGCCGCGATGCTTTTTTGGGCTGTTTTGTCGGCCGTTTTCTCCAGTGATGTTTTATACAGCATCTTTGGTTTTTACTACCGTTTTACCGACGGTTTGGTTTTTTATTTTTGCCTGGCGACATTTTTAATTTTATTGGTCAATGTTTTGGACAAAGGCCGGTTGGTGTTTTTGCTGCAAATTTTAGTTTTTGATGCTTTAATTGTGGCTATTTTAGGATGCCTGCAAAGCGTCGGCATCACCTATTATGGGGGGATAACTTCCAGCGGCTTAATGCTCGGGCCCAGTTTGTTGGGCAACCCGGATTTTAGCGCCATGTTTTTGGCGGCAGTATTGCCTTTTGCCCTGGTTTTTTTTAGCAGCGCCGGGAAATTTTCCGCCAAAGTTTATTATGGTTTGTGCGTTTTTATTATTATTTTGGCAAGCCTGGCATTCGCCAGCAGGGGGGCGCTTTTGGCCATAGCCGTAAGTCTAACTTTGGCCTTGGCCGGATTTTTGATTTTTCATCTGCAAAAAAAATTTTTTTTCGGTTTGTTGGCGATTTTGCTAGTCGGGTTGGTATTGGGCGGGGGTTTTTTAAAAGCTGTCAGGCCCGGAGCAGTAAGCACCATTTACCAATCCGTAGACGCCAACACCGTTGCCAGATTAGCGGCGTGGCAGATTTCCCTGCAGGGAATTGGCCAGCATCCGTTGTTGGGAAGCGGACTGGGAACTTATGTTTTATTTTTTGAGCACAATCGTCCGCAAAGCATGGCTACGCTAGTGGGGGTTTTTGACGATCCCCACAATTTATTTCTACGCATGGCGGTAACCGAAGGCATCCCTTTTGTTTTAATTTTTTTCGGATTGCTCGTAGCGGCCGGCACCAGCGCGGCTAAACAACTAAAGCAGGAAAAGGACCTGTTAACTTTAGGATTTTTGGTAAGCCTGGTTGCTTGGTGCGTCGGAGTAAGCTTTAACCCGGTTCCTATCCCTATGTTTATGCTTTTGGCGGTAATACTTTCCGGACTGCTTGTGGGGCATACCGAAAGCAAAAATTTAAAGTTAAACGCAAAAATAAAATGGGCGGTTTATATTTTTGCCGGAATTTTTATAGTTTTCGGCATTAGTTTGGCGACTTCGGAATATGTTTTTGGCTTTGCCAAAAGAGATTATCTTAATCAGGATTACGGCCAGGCTTACAACTTAAGCGTTTTGGCGGAAAAAATTAATCCAACCAACCGTTTGTATGAAATTTATCGGATAGGCGCTGAAATCGGCTTGAATAAAGACCCCCAGGGAATTGTCAAAGACATCAACCGTTTTACTCTTACCCATTCAAGCTATACGGGCACCTTTGTTGAGGCCAGTAATATGTATAATTTGCTTTATTCTTCTACTGGCGAGAAAATTTATTTATGGTCCGCCATAACCGAAATGGATATGGCTTTAAAAATAGATAAATTTTACGCCGAAAGATACGGCCAGGAAGCCTTATATTATTATGAGCTTAATGATTTAAACGCATCCAAATCCGCGGTGGTAAAAAATTTAAGTTTGGAGGACGATAATTTTGCCCCTTGGATTTTGCTGGCAAAAATTTATCAGTTGGAAGGCAATAAAGCCGCGACTGTGCAGGCGCTGTCCCGAGCCTTTAAGCTTAGGCCGGACATCCCCCAGATTGGCTATTACCTCTATTTGGCCAAAACCCAAGCCGATATAAAAACTGTGCCGCTTCGGATTGCGCCCATGCCTCCGCATTTGGAATAGGTTAAGATCTGCGTCCTTGAGGACAGTCCTCTGGCGGAAGTTAGTAATTTTGAAAACAATTGATAAATATCGGATTATTATTTATTAAACAACATCAAATTAGGCCAGAGGACTGTCCTCAACGATTAACCGCTCAAGTCCTATAAATAAAATTTATGGAATTATTTTTTATCATCTTGACATTTTGTTTCGGCGCCGTAATCGGCAGCTTTCTTAATGTGGTAATTTTACGTTTGCCCGAGAACCAGACTATAACCGGCCGTTCCCATTGCCCCAAATGTCGGCACACGCTGGGAGCCTTGGATTTAGTTCCTCTTTTTAGCTTTATTTTTTTAAAAGGCCGCTGCCGGTTCTGTAAAACAAAGATTTCTCCCCGTTATTTTATTTTGGAATCAGTTACCGGTTTGCTGTTCGCCGCGGCTTTTTACTATTTAAACCCCGTGACTATTGCCTCCGCCGTCCTGCTGTTAAAATATTGGCTGATTTTGGCGGCCTTGGTGGCGGTATTTGTGATTGATTTGGAGCACTTCTTAATTTTGGACGCGGTTTTGGTTCCGGCCTCCGGCGCAATAGTTTTTTTAAGCATTATTTTGGATGTTTGCTTAAAAGTAAACATATTTTCCCCGCATAGTAATTTTATTTCCGGTCTGTTGGCAGCCGCCGTTTTATGGTTATTGTTTTTTTTGGTCTGGTTCTTTTCCAAAGGCCTGTGGCTGGGTTTTGGCGATGTCAAACTGGCCATTTTGCTGGGCTTAGCTTTGGGTTGGCCATTGATTTTAGTCGGTTTTATGCTGGCGGTAATTTTGGGCGGGGCAGTTTCGGCTTTTTTGCTGGGCTTTAAACGCAAGACTTTAAAAACTCAAATTCCTTTTGGAACTTTTTTGGCTTTGGGTACGGTTTTTGCTTTGTTTTATGGGGATAAATTGCTTAGTTGGTATTTGGCAATTTTAGGCTTTTAAAGGTATAATAAATAGGTAATGAACAAAAATGACAAAAATTAAAAAAATGAGCAAAAATTAAAAAATCCGGTATTTTCGCCGTTTTTGTGATTAAAACATCCCTTTTGAAATAAAATTTATCTCCAATAATGCTAAAAGTTAAAAACAGAAAATTATCCTATAATAATCTTGGCTTTACCCTTATCGAGCTGATGACCGTTATCACAATCATGGTCATTTTGGCTGCGGTTATGATTATTAATTTGGCCGGCCAGCGGACCAGCCGTGACCTGAACATTGCGGAAAACCAGCTGGTCAGCTATATTAGGCAGGCGCAGAGTTATACTTTATCTGCCAGAATTTTGCCTAACGGCCAGGCGGTCCAGTTTTATGTACTTAAGTTTGATTTGTCAAACCCCACCCAGTATACCCTTGAGGCCATATACAACGTCAGCTCAAGCCCGCAGTTAACAGACATCCAGACCATAAATTTGCCAGCGAATATTCAAATTGCGGCCATCACTCCCGGCGCTTACCCCATAGTTATTGACCGTACTGCTGCCGGCGACACTTTTTACACTTCCGCCGGAATCTCAACACCATTGCAAACGATTGCCGCTGGTGGCTGCGCGCTTCTAGCTTTTGCTGCGCCTTTTGCAAAGGTAATTTTTAACGGCGAATGCAACCAGCAGAACTGGGATCCAAACAACGATGACTATGAAAAAATCGTCAACTTCCAGACTAACGTTATTTGTAACAGTTTTAACGTTCCGCAAACCTGCAGCGCCAGCACCGATTCGCTTATGAGTATTACCCTTAGCGATTCGGGGGGAACCATTTCTAAAACCGTGACCGTTAACGCCATTACCGGAGCGGTATCATTTAATTAAAAATGAAGCTAAAAGGACAGAAAAAAATATATTCAGCAGGACAGACCTTAATTGAAACTCTGGCCGCGGTTTTTATTTTGGCAATGGGCATAACCGCCGCTGTTGGCCTGGCTATTTACGCTTATAATACTTCCGGCGGCGTTGTTAAACAAATTATTGCTACCGGCCTGGCCCGGGAAGGCCTGGAGGCGGTCAGGAACATGAGAGACTTAAATTGGCTGCAGGATACTTTAGTGACAAACGGCTGTTATGATTTTGTCAGCGGCCTGGAAGAAGCAAGTTGTTATAAGAATTGGCTCGGCACAAGTTCCAGCGGCGGCAGCAGTTTGCCTTACTGTATTAATCCGAGTTCCGGAACCAGCGGTTGTGACGGAGCTGTAGCCACGGCAAACTATTCCTTGGGCTACAATGCCTTTTCAAGTGCTAGTACGCTATGGTCTTTACAAAGGCAAACCACGCCGAATTATGGGATGACTTTTGACCCAAGCAACAGCACCAATGGCTTTTATACTTCAAACGGCGCCACTAGCTGTGCCAACGGCGCCGGTATGTCCGATTATTGCCGAAAAATTGTAATTACCAAAATTAGCAATCAGGCGCCTTATAACCAAGACGACGGCCCGCTTTTGGAAGTCCAGTCACAAGTCTGGTGGGTGGACAGAAATTGCCCCAGAGCTTCCGATTTTTCCGGCGCTCCGGTGACCTGCAGGGTGGAGCTTGATACCTACCTTACGAACTGGAAAAATTTCTAAGCGCTGCAAGAATTGTTAAATTGATTCATTGTTATATTGTTGTTTTCTTACAATGTAACAATAAAGCTGTCATCAGGTAGTTTATGGAAAAGAAGTATCTGCAACTTAACGATATTGACTGTTATAAAATCGCATTTAATTTATCTAATTATGTTTGGAATCTAGTTATTACTTGGGATTATTTTCCAAAAGATACTGTTGGCAAGCAATTTGTTAAAGCTGTTGATTCCATATCCGCAAATATTGCCGAAGGATTCGGGAGATTTGGGAAAAAAGATAAAATACATTTTTATTATTATAGTTTTGGATCATTAAAAGAATCATTGGATTGGAATGAGAAAGCGAAAATTAGGAAGTTACTTATTCAAGAACAGTACCTTTATATTTTTACTGAGCTTAATAAACTTCCTAAATCTATACACCAGTTAATCCAGTATACCAATCTTAAACTGAAACAATGAAGCAATATAACAATAAAACAATTTTATCAGAGCAAAATGGCTTTACCCTGATGGAAATAATGGTTGCCACCGTAATTTTTGCCATGGTAACGGTGTCTTTGCTGTCTTTGTTCAATTATGTTTTAAAAATTAACCGCCGCGGCGAAGCCCTAAGGCAGGCTTCCCAGGATTCCCGCGATTTTGTGGAATTTTTGGTCAAGGAAATCCGCAACGGGCAGATTGACTATTATGTATACAATGGTTTTTATGGGTCCTTTATTAATGGCGACAACAGTAAGCCTTGCGGTCCGCCCACTACCCCCGGAAATCCTGTCGTCTCCACAGACAACCCCACCTATTGGCCAAAAAGCAATTGGCTCGGAATTATTAATACGGACAATGTTCAAGAGTGTTTTTATTATGCTAAGGCCGACGGGATTACCTACGTAGATACTGTCGGAAGTAATCCCAGTACTTTTAACTCCGCAGGCGGGGGCAACGCTTTAGTTTTGGAAAAGCAGGGCATTACATCGGTACAAAAGCTAAATCCGCCCAACTCGCGCATAGATAATCTAATGTTTTTAATTCGTCCGCTAACAGACCCTTATACCACCACTACGCCCGGAGGCTTGGCTAAAATCCAGCCCAGTGTCGTGATTATAATTAAGTTTGTTGTCCAATTGCCAACCGGCGAGCAGGTGCCGATATATTATCAAACAGCGGTGTCCGAAAACAAGTATGATATCCCGAATCACTAAACCCCGCGCCACTTTTTAATATGTATGCTAAAATTATGTTTTTATTAAACAATAAAAGTAAAAAGCTATTTTTACCTAAACTACAAAAAGTGGCGCGGGGTAAAATCACAAATCACACCCCAGCCATCCGGCGGGGTGGCACGTCGAATGACCGTGCCAAATCACTAATCACAAACCCCCAAGCCGGGGTTACCTTGCTTTTGGCGATATTGATTTTAGCTTCTGTCTTGGCTATTAGTTTTAGCCTGGCGACGATTATGTTTATAGAAGTAAGGGATTCCGGAGATTTGCTAAAAACCGAACCGGCGCTTTATGCCGCTACCGGGGTAGGCGAGCAGGCTTTTTTTAACTTGGAAAGGCATATTTGCACAAACGGCTGTTCTTACACTACAAGTTTTCCCAATAACGTAGCTATAAACGGCCCCCCTACCGTACTTTCTACTTCAACGCCTATATTTGTCGCCAAGGTTAAGGCCGGGGCAACTTTTGGCAATACGTTAAATAAGTATGATTTTTGTAATGCCGCTGCCGGAGCGTCGGGGTGTTATTATGGAAAAGTAATCGTCAATTATATTACGACCAATAGTAATCCGACTGGTACCCTCCATGTTTATTTATGTCAATTTAATCCGTATTTAACAGGCTCATCAGGTTATACAACCACTCCGTGCACAGTAGCAAGCAGTACCCAGCCTTATTGGGACGACCCAGACGGCGGTATTACAGATTCCGACGGTGGCGTTTCCATGTATTCGGGGGGTAACAATAGCTCCGATTCCTGGACTTTAACTCCCAGTTGGCAGCAGCAATTAATTTTAACCAATCCCGGCACTCAAGGCGATATTTATGTACAAATACAGACTTACGCCGATCAGCTTGGCACTATTGGCAAGGGCTTGCCTTATGTGGGGCAAACTGTCGTGGATATTAATACCTTAAACGCGGCGGTAGGCAGGAAGATTCAAGTAATAGTTCCTAACTCATCCTCCTCTTTTGTGGCCACGAGCTCCGTTGCTACCCAATTTTTAGTTGCGGCTCCGGGTATAGCAACCGCCGGAAGCCCATTTAGTAATCTTTTGGTTGAGGCCACGGATAGCAACAATAACGTTATTACCAATTATTCTGGAACGGTGCATTTTACCAGCACGGATGGTACGGCAACTTTGCCGGCTAACTCAACTTTAACCAACGGAACCGGCACCTTTTCGGCAACCCTTAATACTGCCGGCACCCAAACCATTACAGTAACCGATACCGCAACTTCTTCAATTAGAGGAACCTCAAATTCAATTACAGTTAACCTAGCTAGTAAGCATTAACGGTTTTGCCCATCGCCGGTCAATTGCCATAAATGGCGCTAAGGTCAGCCAGATTAGCGGTACTACGCTAGGCAATTTTCCGGTGCTGGTCAGCACAACCAGCGACGCCAGTTTAGAAACTGTGGCCAATGGCGGGCATGTGCAAAACAGCAACGGCTACGACATTGTTTTTACCAGCGATTCCGGATGCTCTAACAACCTGGCTTGGGAAGTGGAGAATTATAATCCATCTACCGGCGAGTTGGAAGCTTGGGTAAAAGTAACCTCGTTGTCTACTAGCGGTTTAACTTTTTATATGTGTTACGGCAAGTCAAGCATATCCACCTTCCAGTCCACGGCTTCAGCGGTTTGGGACAGCAATTATGTGGGCATTTACCATTTGGGACAAAATAAGGCCCTGTCTTTAAGCGATTCAACTTCCAACGGTTATACCCTTACTAACCACAATAGCGCAGTGGCGACAACTAGCCCGTTTGGGACAGGGGCGTATTTCAACCATACAGGTTCGCAATATCTTGAAAGCACGAGTTTTGCTATGTCAGGAACTCCTGACTATACATTTTCTTATTGGGAGGACACCCCCACCTCTACCGTTCAGCAGAGCGCTTTTGGGTTTGTAAATTGCGCCGGTTATTCGGGGTGCCGTTTCCAGGCTCATTCGCCTTATTCTGACAACTATATCTATTTTGATGCCGGTTTTTATGATACTCCAGGCAGAATTAGCATAAGTTATCCTGCCCAAAATGTCTGGGATTATATTACCCTTGTTAAAAAGGGGGACAACACCTATAAGGCAATTTATAAAAATGGCACTGTTGCCACTTCACAAACCACAGGCGCGACCTCAACATCCGTATCCGACCTGACTATAGGTGAATGGGGCAACAATTATTATATGTTAGCGAGCCTCGCGGAGTTCAGAGTGTCCAAAACTGTCCGCAGTGCCGACTGGATTAATACCGAATATAATAACCAAAGCTCGCCTTCTACTTTTGATCCGGTTGGGGCTGAAAATCCGTAGCCTTGTTATAGCAAAAGCCAAACGTTAAAAAACCCCGCCCCGTCGGATGACGGGGCGGGGTAAAATTTATTTTATTTGGGGATATTTATTGTCTGGCCGGGTTTAAGGATAAACGGGCTTTTTATATTGTTTAAGGTTGCCAGCGTAGTCCAGTCAATATTAAATTTTTGGCTGATGTTAAACAGGGTATCGCCTTTTTGCACCGTGTAGGCCGTAAACTGCACGCCGCTTTGGCTGCCGGGCTGTTTAATGTCGCTAGCCCCCAAAACCTGGGGGTTTTGTGAATTCCCGCCCGCCTGATTTTTGTCTTTAAGCACCAATCTAAAAGCGTTAACCGTCAGCGCCAGGGCTAAAATTAGACAAATTATAGCGGAATATTTAAGAATTTGGTTTTGGGAATAGCCCCTGCCAACGCCGAGTTTAAGCCGTGGAGAAAGTTCAAATTTTTTGTTTCTTAAGGCCATTGAACTGGGAGATTTTGAAAGAATTTTAGTTTATTTCTAAACGTTCAAGTTTATCAAGCACCAGTTTTTGATGTAAAGTAAAAAATCTGTTTGTCATGGTGGAAACTACTTTTTTAGAAAAGTCATAAAACTTTTCAAAAGGTGGTGCTGGATTTATTTTACCATAATTTGCGCGATTTGGCGCTGTGGATAAACCCAGCACCACTTTTCGGCTTTGAAAAGTGGTGCTGGGTAAACCTCTTGTTATCAAAAGCATTCAAAAATGCTATAATAATAAGGTATTTAAGCAAATTTATGGTCAAAAATGAAGCAAAAAACCGAATAGAAAAATTGCGGGAACAAATAGAAGATTTGCGTTATCGTTACCATGTTTTAGACGACCCTAAGGTTACCGACGACATTTACGAATCCCTCCAAAGGGAGCTAAAAGCATTGGAAGAACAATACCCGGAATTTAAAGATGAATTTTCCCCGACCAACCGTGTAGCCGGCAAGCCGCTGGATAAATTTGTAAAAGTTAAGCATGACGTGCGCATGCTGTCTTTGAACGACGTATTTTCCAAAGAGGAATTTAGGGATTGGTCAAAAAGGATGGAAAAGATTTTAGATGGCATTAAGACCAGAGAAAAAACTTCTTATTTTGCCGAAATAAAATTTGATGGTTTGGCTGTATCATTAATTTATGAAAATGGTAACTTTATAAGTGGAGCTACAAGGGGTGACGGATTCATTGGAGAGGATATTACTCAAAATTTAAGAACTATCCAATCAGTTCCTTTAAAATTGCGGCAGCCATTTCCTGAATTTATAGAAATTCGTGGCGAGGCTATTATGAGTAAAAAAGTTTTAAAGTATTTGAATACAAAATACGAAAAAGAAGGGAAGCCGCTTTTAGCTAACACCCGGAATGCGGCAGCGGGCAGCCTGCGGCAACTTGATTCAAGCTTAACGGCAGAGAGAAGATTAGAATTTTACGCTTATGATATACCCAACAATCCAAAAGTCCCGGGATTGATTAACGACCACAGGTTTAATCCTTCGAATACGCATTCGGGATTACATAAGAAACTTATAGATTTAGGTTTTAAAACACTGCCAACCTATGAGTATAAGTCTGAAAGCTTGGAAGAGATTGAAAAATTTATAGATAAAATTGAAAAGTTGAGACCAGGATTTCCTTTTGGTACTGATGGGGTGGTTGTCTCTATCGACCAATTAGCTTTTCAAATTATTTTAGGCGTAGTAGGCAAGGCGCCGCGATACATGGTGGCGTATAAATATCCTGCTGAAAAGGCCACAACCGTTATTAAAGAAATAAAATTTAACGTCGGCCGGACCGGCGTACTTACTCCGTTGGCAATTTTTGAGCCGACTTTGGTAGCCGGCTCCACTATTGGCAAAGCAACTTTGCACAACATCGACCAGATCAACAGGCTTGATGTCAGAGTGGGAGATACCGTGGTTATCCAAAAGGCGGGCGATGTTATTCCGGAGGTGGTGGAGGTTTTACCGAAAATGCGTACGGGAAAAGAGAAAAAAGTGTCGGTGCCCAAGAGTTGTCCAGTCTGCGGCAGCGAGGTGCAGCAGAGGTCAACCGGAGCCAAAGAATCGCCCTCTGTTGCCTATTACTGTGCCAACCCCAAATGCCCGGCCAAAAACCGCCGGTTTATGCAGCATTTTGTCAGCGTGCTGGAAATTTACGAAATCGGCCCAAAAATTTTGGACCGTTTCCAGCAGGAAGGTTTAATTTCCGATGCGGCGGACATTTTTAGTTTGAAAGCTGAAGATATAAAGGATCTGGAACGGTTTGGCGAAAAATCCGCCGAGAATATTATAGCATCCATCAGCCAGCATAAACATGTCAGCCTGTCGCGCTTTATTTATTCTTTGGGCATTTTGCACGTGGGGGAGCAGACCGCGGAAGATCTGGCTGAGCATTTTGGCAGTTTAAAAAAGTTGATGGACGCGCCGCTGGATGAAATCAACTTCATCGAAAATATTGGCGATGTTGTGGCTCAAAGCGTATATGGCTATTTTCGCCGTAAGGAAAATTTAAAATTTATCGGTAAACTGATAAAGAACGGGGTCAAGATCCGCCACGAGCGCAAAAAATCGGGTAAGCTTACCGGAAAGACCTTTGCGATTACCGGTACACTGGAAAATCTTTCGCGGGATGAGGCCAAGAAGAAAATTAAAGAGCTGGGGGGCAAAACATCGGAGAGTGTTTCTAAACAGACGTCTTGCGTAGTGGTTGGCCGGGATCCTGGATCCAAATATGACAAAGCCATAAAGTTGGGCGTGGAAATTTTAGACGAGAAAAAGTTTTTAGAGTTGGTCGGATAATACTTGTATAATGAGATCGGAATCGGAAAATTTTTACCGTAATTTTAAAAGCGGGTTAAAGCGGTTTCTGTCCCGATTTGACATTGCTCTTATAGCCCTTTTGGCTTTTGGGCTGCGGATGGTGCATTTTTTAACCGCCAGTTACGGCGTGACCGGCGAGGTTTTCCGGGATATGACGATAATCTATAATTTTGTGTTTTTGCACCAATGGCCGCTGCTTGGACCCTCCTCTTCCCTGGGAGGTTTTTATTTTGGGGCGGCGTATTACTATCTTCTCACTCCTTTCGTGGTTATGTTTAACTTTGCCCCTTACGGGGCGACTTTTGCCAGCGTATTTTTTTCGACTTTGCAGGTAGTGGTTTTGTACTATTTGATAAGGTTATGGTTTAATAACCGCGCTTGGGCCGCTTTAGCCGCTTTGGCTTCGGCCATTTGCCTGTTTGACATCCAATTTGCCTATTATGCCTCCAACCCGAATTTTCTGCCTTTTTTTATTGTTTGCTTTTTTTATTTGCTCACCTTGGCCAAGCAGAAAAAATTCGCCTGGCCGTACGCTTTGCTTTTGGGTTTAGATATTGGCATTGTTACCCAACTGCACGCTACCGCCCTGCTTGCCGTACCGGCGATTTTAATTTTATTTTTATTAATCAGAAAAGCAAGAATCCCCCTAAAAAGCTTTTTTACTGGCTTTATGGCGATTGTTTTTACCTATTTGCCTTACTTGATTTACGAATTCCACCACCGCCTGCAAAATGCCAAGGGGATTGCGCATTTGGGCGAGGCAAGTTTTGGCTTAAGCATAAATTTTTTTTCGCTTCAGCGTCTTATAGAATTTTGGAGCAATCTGTTTTTAGTCCGCGTTGATTTTTTTAATGTCTACGATATTTATGGCTCGGCAGCCATAGTCTTGTTAGGTTTAACCATCCTATTGCTATTTGCTTCGTACTTTGGCTATAAACCGGCTTTTAAAATTTATCCAGCACCTTCCAAAATACCCCGCAACTCTACAACTGGGATGAGTAATTTAAAAGAGTCTTCTTGTGGAGCTGAATACTCCGTAGGAAGGTGCTGGATTTATTGGCAAGAGGTTGCAAACAGCGACGGCGCTTTGCTGATAGTTCTTTGGTTAAGCGTGGCCTCGTTTATGTTTTTTTTCTTCCAAAAGCGGGCCCAGTTTTTTTATTTTTTAGTGCTATGGCCGCTGCCGGCTATTGTGTTTTCCTGGTTTTTGGTCCGGCTTTTGGCCGTTTCCAAAAAAGCGTTTATCCTGGTTTTGGTTTGGTTTATACTGCTTCAGGCCATGCAGTTAAGTTATTTTTACGGGCATATAAGCAACAAAACTTTAAGCCATCGCAACGTTCAAAATTTACTGCAAAGCATTGCCACTCGGGCACAGGGCGAAGAGTTTTCTATTATTAATAATTTTTTTGACCCGACGACCTTTCATTATTATTTGTTGTTAAACCATTTGGAGCAAACCCAGCAGCGGTATAACCCGGGTTATATTTTTTTGATTTCCCCGAGCGACGGCTCCGGCAATGTTACGGTCAATATTCAAGAATATAATAAAATAAACCAAGAGCAGCTAAACGATTTAATGCTTACGGAATACCAAAAGAATAAATAAAGAAAAAATTAAAGCGGGCCGGCGGCGACATCGTAAGGCGATGCGCGCGCGGGTCCGCTAACTTTTAATATTTAACCTTCAACTTCCAATACCTGTGGTTATCTTTGGGGAATACATTTTTTGAAAAACTAAAAGGCCGCTTATTTAAGGTTGAAATTTTTTATTAACCCTAAACCAGCCACTTCTTGACAAAGATATTAAAATCATCTAAAATAGTTAAGCAATAAGTTAATAAGAAACGACTATTATGAAAAAAGCTTTATTATTAAGGAAAACGCGGTTTATGTAAAACGGCCAATTTAAATTGTGCCTGACATAGCCGCGAAAGCGGTTTTTTTGTTGAAAAGCGACACCAACACACGAATACACGCGAATGACACGAATCAAAGACCTTTAAAATTATCGCCGTATACTTACTGCTCTGCGGATCTCAGCGTTCCAATTTTTTTGGGAACACAGGCTCGTAGAACCGATTTAGAGCAGTAGCTATATGATGGTAATTGTATTCCTCTGAACAGGCCAAGGGCCTGTGCCACAGCGACGATTATCGTCAGGTTCTTTAACAACTAAATAAAATAAGCCACCACGTATAGAATCAGGCGTGGATGGCTTATGGGTAGAAACATTGTAAGAACTAACACACCAATTAACACAGATTGAAAACAAATGAACACGGATTCGTGTTAATCCGTAATTATCGGTGTCAATTAGTGTGCAGAAAAGAACATTGTATCCTTACGCAGTTTGCATCAAACAGTTGTAAGATTTAGGATTAAAGATTTAAGTGGCTGCAGATTGCAGTTACTTACAATTTTAATCTTTCAACTCTCAACTAATTTGGTGGTCACAAATTGCTAGTTAATACTTGTCCCCGCGAAAGCGGGGATCAATAGAATATAAAATATATAAGGGTATACGGTGGATGCCTAGGTAATATGAGCCGATGAAGGACGTGATAGCCTGCGAAAAGCCTCGGGGAGCTGGCAATAAGCTTTGATCCGGGGATGTCCGAATGGGGAAACCCATGCACTGGAAGAGTGCATGCCTATATGCCGTGGGGTATGTAGTGCGGGAACCGTGCGAAGTGAAACATCTCAGTAGCACGTGGAAAATAAATCAATTTACGTCGCAAGACGTAAGAGAGATTCCGTCAGTAGTGGCGAGCGAAAGCGGAAGCATATATCAGATAAATCGGAGAATCGGATGAATCGGAAAATCAGATCAAACATTATTGAAAAATGGTGTTTTGATCCGACTTCCGACTTCCGACATTCCGATTATTCTGGTATTAGCCCAAACCTAATTAGTGTTTTCTAGATCCCCGCTTTCGCGGGGACAGGATTAAAGATTACAGTCGTTGCTAGTTAGGCGTAATAAGTTAGAGTTATTGTCCCGCTGTAACGGGACAGGGAATTATGTTTGTTGTTTAGCAGAACACGCCTGGAACGGCGGACCAAAGAGGGTGATAGTCCCGTATCGCGAAAAACCATGCAATTTCCTAACTTTTTCTTGAGTACAACCAGACACGAGAAATCTGGTTGGAAATCAGGTCGACTAAGATCTAAGGCTAAATACTCATATTGACCGATAGTGAACAAGTACCGTGAGGGAAAGGTGAAAAGCACCCCGGAAGGGGGATGAAATAGTATCTGAAACCGTATACTTACAAGGAGTGGAAGACCTTATTCTTTTTTCCGCAAGGTTAAGGGAATGGTTAACCGCGTGCCTATTGAAGAATGATCCAACGAGTTAATCTTTAGCAGCTTGATTAAGTCTTACCAAAGACGAAATCGCAGTGAAAGCGAGGATGAATAGTCCGTATTAGGATTTTGATCGGTCGATGACTTAGGTTATCGACCGCGACAATTTCCTAAATGTTGCTAGAGTTAGACCCGAAACCCGGTGAGCTACGCATGGCCAGGATGAACGTTATGTAAAAGTAACGGGAGGTCCGGACGCACTATTGCTGCAAAAATAGGCGATGAGCTGTGCGTAGGGGAGAAATTCCAATCGAACCGGGTGATAGCTGGTTCTCCTCGAAATAGCTTTAGGGCTAGCGTCGAGAGTTCCCTTGAGAGGTAGAGCACTGAATGGAAACCTGCTGCGCAAGCGGTAGGCTCCAACCAAACTCCGAATTCTCAAGGTCAAGATCTCGGCAGTCAGTCCGTGAGGTCTAAGCTTCACGCGACAAATGGAGAAGAATCCACACCACCGTCTAAGGCCCCCAAATCCTAGCTATAGTGCAAAGGATGTGGGGTTGCTCATACAACCAGGAGGTTGGCTTAGAAGCAGCCATCCTTTAAAGAAAGCGTAACAGCTCACTGGTCAAGCGATCCCGCGCCGACAATATATAGGGGCTAAGCTAGGTGCCGAAGACGTGGATCAGCGCGTAGCGCTGGAAATCCGAAGCACGAAATCCGAAATACGAAACAATATTTAAATTCAAAAAAATAAATCCGAAATGTCGGGTTTAGATATTTGAATTTATGATTTAGAATTTGTTTCGAATTTCGATATTCGAATTTCGAATTTGCAGTGCTATGCGCTGGTGGTAGAGGAGTGTTGTTTGCAGGTTGAAGCGGTATGCGTAAGCGGCCGTGGACAGCAAACAAGCAAGAATGTTGGAATAAGTAATATATATAGAGGTGAGAATCCTCTTCGCCGAATATCCAAGGGTTCCAGGGCAACGATCGTCGTCCCTGGGTTAGTCGATCCTAAGAGCGGGCCCCAAGGGGTCCGTCCGATGGAAAATATGGTTGATATTCCATAACCGCCGTAACATTATCCAAGACGGGACACATCATGGTAGC
Organism: Candidatus Doudnaibacteriota bacterium; assembly: GCA_963768175.1. Lineage (GTDB taxonomy): Bacteria > Patescibacteriota > Doudnabacteria > UBA920 > UBA920 > PALSA-1336. Next base: position 60,193 of record CAVYGQ010000002.1, read on the forward strand.
GTTAGCGTTATCTGACTATTAGCGTTGTTGTACTTGTAGGATGGTTTTTGAGGCAAATCCCAAAGACCTATGCAATTATTTCTTACCTCGCAAGAGATGGAAGTAAACGTTGTAATTTCGAGAGTACAAAGAAACCTGGCAACGGGAATTAGCGCAAACCAAGGTGTCAAGAAAAGCGTCGTGGTTAGGTGCTAGGGTGATCGTACCGTAAACCGACACAGGTGGATGGGGAGAGAATCCCAAGGCGTCCGGAACAATGTTCGTTAAGGAACTCGGCAAAAAAGCAGGTGTACCTTAGGTATATACCTTGACCTTTTATATGCTGGGTAATGAGAAATTGGAGAAGATAATTCTCCATCAGGAAAGTGGATACCAAACAGCCGCACTTATCATGCAGCTGGGAAGGGCTTGACCGATAATCAAGTTTCGGCCTCTGGCCGAGTCCACCTAACAAAGGAGGGAATTCCAGTGTGTGCATCCATGGCACAGCTCCGTGCCGCTACTTCATCCTAAAGAGGGTGAAAGCAACTCCGGTCATCGGGGCTGCCTCTTTCCATAGTAGCTGTACACACTGCCCTCCTTTGGATAATCATCTAATTTTGATTATCCTCATTACCCAGCATATTAAAAGGCCCGCAGCAAAAGACCTCTCCCGACTGTTTACCAAAAACTTAGGTCCGTGCTAAAGCGCAAGCTGATGTATACGGGCTGATGCCTGGCCAGTGTCAGAAGGTTAAATCCCTTGGCGCAAGCCGAGGGGCCAAGCCCTGATGAACGCCGGCAGTAACTATAACTGTCCTATGGTAACTGGAATTTATTCTTTTTGGGCGTCATTCTGAGGAGCGAAGCGACGAAGAATCTCAAAATGAGATCCTTCACTTCGTTCAGGATGACGCCGATAAGAAGTTTGGCTGCCATAGTAAAATGTAACTATATCGGAAAAAACCTCTCTGAGAAAATTCCGAGGGAAGACTTTTGTGTCATCGCGAGTGCAGCCGAAGCGATCTTTAAAAGATTGCTTCGTCGGATGCACTCCTCGCAATGACACAGAGGAACCCGTAGAGACTACACGTTGCACATCATTTTGGTGATGAAGATATAGTCCGGACTGCATAGCGATATGCAGAATGTGACAGAAATGATCACATTTGTCATTCTGAATTTATTTCAGAATCTAGATTCCCGCTTTCGCGGGAATGACAATAACAAATCAAGCGAAATTCCTTGTCGCGTAAGTTGCGACCCGCACGAATGGCATAACGAGTAGAGGACTGTCTTAACGAACATTCCGATGAACTTACAGTGGCGGTAAAGATGCCGTCTACCCGCAGCAAGACGGAAAGACCCTATGAAGCTTTACTATAGCGTGTCATTGAATTAATGCTTTTATTGTTTAGCCTAGGTGGGAGCCTTTGAAGCTTGGGCGCCAGCTCAAGTGGAGGCGACAGGTGAAATACCACTCTGTAAAAATATTAATTCTAACCAATGTTTAACCTGCATTGGGACAGTGGCTCGTGGGTAGTTTAACTGGGGCGGTTGCCTCCTAAATGGTAACGGAGGCGTTTATTAAGGTAGGCTAGGTATGGATGGAAATCATACCGGTAGTGCAAACGCATAAGCCTGCTTGACTGCAAGGGCGGCGACCCGCGCAGGCACGAAAGTGGAAGTTAGTGATCCGATGCGTTCGAGTGGAAGACGCAAAGCCCAACGGATAAAAGTTACTCTAGGGATAACAGGCTGATCCTCTCCAAGAGTCCACATCGACGAGAGGGTTTGGCACCTCGATGTCGGCTCATCACATCCTGGGGGTGAAGAAGCTCCCAAGGGTTAGGCTGTTCGCCTATTAAAGTGGTACGCGAGCTGGGTTCAAAACGTCGTGAGACAGTTTGGTCCTTATCTGCTGTGGGTGTACGAAACTTGAGTAGTCGCTTCGCTAGTACGAGAGGACCGCGAAGCATAGACCTCTGGTGTACCCGTTGTCCTGTCAAGGGCATGGCGGGGTAGCTAGGTCTAGTTAAGATAAACGCTGAATGCATATAAGCGTGAAGCTGTCTACAAAACTAGGTTTCGTTTTTAGTCGCAAGACTAAAGAAAGGTTCGGGGAAGACTACCCCGTACAACTATTAGGTTTTAGATTAAAGTTGAAAGACTTAAGTAGCAATACTTAGATCCGTAATCTTAAATCTTTAATCTGATATATAGGTTGCAGGTGTAAGCACAGTAATGTGTTCAGCCGAGCAATACTAATCAACCGAAAATTTTAAATTCTATTTTAACCCTGTTAAATGCCGCTTTGCGGCAATTTGCTTTCGGCAAATTATTTAACAGGGTGAATTAACTAGCAATTTGTGCATAGAGCGAAGCACCTTATTTTTCTCCCCCTTTGGGGGAGATGTCTCGAGCTAAGCGAGAGACAGAGAGGGTGTAATTAATTTATAATGTTCAAACAATATCTCAAGATTCTAGGTTTAGCGCTAATTATTTTAGCAATCACCGCGGTTTTTTACTGTCTTAGCCTGGCAAGCGTAAATGCGTTAAAGCCTTAAATCTTTGAAAGCCTTCCACGTCGAATTTTATTCCTGTCCCTTGGAAGGGGGACCCCAAAAATTAGGAGCGCAGTCACCCCCGAAGGAAGGGTGACGAGCACGGATTTTTGGGGAAGAGGAGTACTTTATGGAGTGTGTGAAATTTTGATTCTATCAAAATTGAACGTACGGAATAAAGTGCGACGTGGGTGGCATTTCCAGCCGGGCTCGACCTGATCCCATCCCGAACTCAGAAGTCAAAACGGCTTGGGCCAATGATAGTCATACGCATGTATGTGCAAAAGTAGGTGGCTGCCCTTTATATGATTAGCCCCGATGTAAAAATCGGGGCTTTTCTTTTTGCCGGTAAATGTTATAATTTAACGGATAAAAGGTATTTAAATGATTGCTACGATAGTTCTGATAATTTTTTTGGTTTTTGCCCTCGCTATATTGTTTGTTATAACTAGTGCTTTTTTGGGTTTTTTAATGACCCGTGTGCCGTTTGTCACTACTTACGCATCGGATGTGGAATTTTTTGTAAAAAAGCTCGGTCTTTCATCAAGCGACGTTTTTTATGACCTCGGCAGCGGGGACGGTAAAGTATGTTTTTTGGTCAATCAGTTAACAGGAGCAAAGTGTATTGGGTTTGAGTTGACTTGGTGGACATATCTTCTCGCAAAAATCAGATCAAAATTTAAAAATCAAAAATCAAAATTACAATTTAAAAACCACCCCGTCATTCGACGGGGTGCCCGGTCGAATGACGGGGCAGAGGTAAAGTTCGTTAACGGTAATTTTTTTAAATATTCCTGGAGCGAAGCCAACATTATTTATGGTTATCTTTTTCCGCCGCTTATGGGCAGAGTGGAAGAAAAATTTTTGACCGACTGCAAGCCCGGCAGCATTGCCGTTATTCGCGATTTCCCTTTTCCGCGCATGGCTTATACGGATAAATTTTATTTGCCCAAAAAGCACGAGATTTATATTTACAAAAAAGTGTAGATAATATAGTATTATTTTATTTATTAAATAGCCTTTATTTAAAGGATATTTTTTATTTATCCACAATTTTGCAGAAAAATAGTTGACAAACAATTGTCAAAGATATATCATTTGTAAGTCATCTAATTTGAGCTTTCTGGATAAAAAATTTGTTGCCTGAGCGAAGTCGAAGGCACAAATTTTGACCCTTCGACAAGCTCAGGGATCATAATTTGTTATGGAAATTCAGGTAATACTTAAAAATTTTGGTCTTTCGGAAAAGGAAATTGCGGTATATTTAGCTTTAATTGAGCTTGGCCCTTCTTCGGTCAGGGAAATATCGAGCAAATCCAAGGTCAACCGCGGAACCACGTATGATATTTTAAAGTCCCTAATTGCTTTAGGCGTGGTTTCCTATTACAATAAAGAATCCAAGCAGTATTTTATGGCTGAAGAGCCGGAAAAGCTGCTTTCGGCAATCGATCAGAAACAGGAAAACTTGCTCGAAGTCAGGAAGAACATCCAAGAAAGCTTGCCGTTGATAAAAACTTTGTTTGAAAAGCAGGGTGGCAAACCCGTAGTAAAATTTTATGAGGGCAGCAAAGGAGTTAGGCAGATTTTTGAAGACGTGCTTGCTGAAGTTTTGACTACAGCTGATAAAACTTATTACCTTTATTCCTCCGCAACCGCTGAGCACCGCAAAAATGTTTACGGGGCCATGCCCGATTTTAGCCAAAAAAGGGTGGCCAAAAAAATCCGCGTTAAAATTATTTCCCTGGGGGAAGATGGGCAATTAGCGGGTCTTGATGAACGCAGGCAGATGCCCGTAGGCGATACAAATCTGAAAGCGACCCATGAAATCATTTATGCTGGCAAAGTTGCCCACATTAGCATTGATAGCAATGGGGAACCAGTCGGCGTAGTTATCCAAAACGAAGAAATTTACCAGACGCAGAAGTTAATATTTGAATTTAATTGGAGTAAACTTTAACCGACCCGAATGACCCGAATTAGAATCCGAATAACCCGAAATGGGCCAATTCGGATAATTCGGGTGGAATTCGGGTATTAGGGTCGCTACTATGTGTGGCATCGTTGGTTACATCGGTAAAAAACAAGCATTACCGATCCTGTTACAGGGATTGCGCGATTTAGAGTATCGCGGCTATGACAGTGCGGGCATAGCCGTTTTGGACCCCTCGACTACGCTCGGGGCAGGCGGGAAAATTGACCGCATCCGTGAAGTCGGCAAAGTAGACATGCTGGCAAAAAAAATCGGGCAGGAAAAATTCGTCGGTACGCTCGGCATCGCCCATACCCGCTGGGCCACGCATGGCGGAGTAACCGAGCAAAACGCACATCCCCATGTGGTCGGCAAGGGCAAACTGGCTTTGGTGCATAATGGGATTATTGAAAATTACCGTGAAATTAAAAAACAGTTAAAAAACCAAAACCAGGAATCAGAAACCGATTCGGAAATATTAGCCGAACTTATTTTTGAAAGCTATCAAGGCGATTTGGCTAAAGCCGTAAAGCAGGCACTGTTAAAGGTCCGTGGCACCTATGGCATTGTAGTTATGCACGCGGACCATCCCAACCAACTTGTGGCCGCCCGTCTGGGCAGCCCTTTGGCTATTGGGATATCGGATGGTGAGTATTATATTGCTTCCGATGTTACCCCAATGCTGCCTTTTACCAAGCAGGTAACGTTTTTAGATGATGGTGAAATTGCTTCTATCAACGGAGAAGGCTTGAAGATTGTAAATCTACGCGATGAAATTATCTACAAAACTATTACCCAAATAGATTGGGACCAGGCTAAGGCGCAAAAGGGCGGATTTGAAAATTTTATGCTTAAGGAAATTTTTGACCAGCCTACGGTGTTTGAAGACGCCATCCGCGGCCGGTTTAATGTTGATGAAGGTACAGCGGTTTTAGGCGGGCTTAATATGACACAGGAGCAGATGCGTGAAGTAAAGAGAGTTATGATCATTGCAGAGGGCACGGCACGACACGCCGGCCTTATTGCCAAGTATGCTTTTGAACGTTTAGCCAATTTGCCGACAGAGGTTGATTTTTCTTCGGAGTTTCGCTATCGCGACCCGATTGTCAACAAAAATACTTTGGTTTTTGTAATTTCTCAATCCGGCGAAACCGCGGATACGCTTATGGCCGCGCGCGAAGCCAAACGAAAGGGCGCTTTTATCCGCGGGATAGTCAACGTGGTCGGCTCCACCATTGCGCGCGAGACTAAGGCCGGCACTTACATCCACGCGGGTCCGGAGCTGGCCGTGGCATCCACCAAAGCCTTTACCAATATGGTGGCGGTTTTACTTTTATACGCGTTGCAGTTCGGGCGGATTAAGCATACGTCTTTGGCTACCGGCCAAAGGCTTCTAGCTGCGCTTTTGGAAATTCCGGAAAAAATGAATGCGGTTTTAAAGCAGGCGGACCAAATTAAAAAAATTGCCGGCAAATATCAATCCTACGAAAACATTTTGTTTATGGGCCGCGGGATAAACTACCCGGTGGCGTTGGAAGGCGCGTTAAAATTAAAAGAGATCTCCTATATCCATGCCGAAGGCTTTGCCGGCGGCGAGATGAAGCACGGGCCGCTGGCTTTGGTAAGCAAAGATGTGCCGATAGTTGCAGTTTTAAGCCGCGACCAGTTGTACGAAAAAATGAAGAGCAGCATCCAGGAAGTCCGCGCCCGGGGCGCCCGCACATTGATTATTGCCACGCAAGGAGACGAGGAAGCCAAAGAAGTAGCCGACGAGATTATTTTCGTGCCGGACACTATGGAATTATTGGAGCCGTTATTAAACACTATCCCGCTTCAATTATTTGCTTATTACATTGCCGTAGCTCTAGGCCGCGACGTTGACCGTCCCCGCAATTTGGCTAAGAGTGTGACGGTGGAATAGGATTGTCATTGCGAGCCCCGAAGGGGCGTGGCAATCTGTCAAGAAGAAAGATTGCTTCGTCGCTACGCTCCTCGCAATGACAATTTGTAGCGAGTCGATTTATCGGTTTTTGCCAGAAAAAAAGAACGGCGTCATCCTGAACGAAGTGAAGGATCTAGGTATGAGATTCCTCGCTCCGCTCGGAATGACGCCGGGCAGCCGTCAGACTTGAACCGACAAACTGCCCTAAATCAGGGTGAACCGTGTTATCTTGGTGGAGCGGATTCCGGGATGTTGGTTTCGTACTTGCACGTGACTTCACGTGTCTCGAAATTGCATTTGATTCTGAATGCCATCCCGGGGCGTAATTCAACGCCGCGAAATAGGGCATTAGTCGGGATTAAGGTAGACCCGTCAGAAAACGCAATGATGAGCTCCTCGTCTACCTTTTTTTCCTTTCTTCGGCTTTGACCGCCAGAGAAGACGTTTGCTTCCACCTTCTTCCCTCCTTTCGTGCGCCGGTTGCGCTTTGGGAATAGAACAGCTTATTTTAGCAGAGAGAGAGAGTTTTGTAAAGGCCATTTTATGTCGGCGTCATCCCAAGGAGTGCAGCCGACGAAGGATCTCAGCCAAGAGATTCTTCGTCCCTCAGATGCATTCGGGACTCAGAATGACGCCATAAGAGAACAATATGCAACTATCAGAATTTAAAAAGATATATCAAGAATCCATCAAAGATCCCGAAAAGTTCTGGGAGAAAGTTGCACGTGAGGAAATCGTCTGGTTTAAAAAGTGGGACAAGGTTTTTGAGTGGGATTATCCTAACTATAAATGGTTTGCGGGAGGGAAGCTGAACATTACCCATAACTGTTTGGACAGGCATATTGCTTCCGGATTGGGCGATAAAATTGCGCTGATTTATTTAAACGAAAAATATGAGAGGATTGCGATAACTTATCAGGAACTGCTTAATCAGGTCAGTAAGTTTGCCAATGGGTTAAAAAGTTTGGGTGTAAAAAAAGGTGACAAGGTGGTTTTGTATATGCCGCTGGTAATAGAGCAGGCGGTTGCGATGCTGGCTTGCGCCCGCATCGGCGCGGTGCATAGCGTGGTATTTGCGGGCTTTAGCGCCAACGCCTTGCGCGAAAGGGTGGAAGATTTACGGGCAAAAATTATTGTCACGGCAACCTGGACCCAGCGCCGCGGGGAAAAGAAATTATTGAAGCCCGCGGCTGAAGAGGCTATTAAAGGTTTGGATTTTGTAGAGCATCTGGTAGTTTTACAGAGATGGGCACCATCTCGCGGCGAGATGGTGCCCATCTCCGGCATTGAGAGGGATTTTTACCAACTGACAGAAAAGCAAAACGATATTTGCGAGCCGGAAATAATGGATGCGGAAGACCCTTTGTTCGTGCTGTATACTTCCGGTTCCACCGGCAAACCTAAAGGCATCGTCCACAGTTGCGGCGGTTTTTTGGTTTACGCGCACCATACTTTAAAAACAGTTTTTGATATTCGGGAAAACGATATCTACCCCGTTAGAAGTCAGACGCCGAAGGCGTCTGCTGGCCTGCCAAAGGCAGGCCAGACTTCTAACGGGGTGTATTGGTGCACCGCGGACTTTGGCTGGATAACCGGCCACAGTTACGTGTTGTATGGGCCGCTGTCTAACGGTCTGACATCGCTTATGGTGGAAGGCGCGCCGGATTTTCCCGCTCCCGACCATTGGTATAAAATTATTGAACAGGAAAAAGTAAATATTTTTTATACCTCGCCAACGGCTTTAAGGATGCTTAGGAAATACGGCGAAGAATATTGCAAACTTCACGACTTATCCTCGTTAAAAATTTTGGGCACGGTCGGCGAGCCCATTAATCCCGAAGTCTGGCGATGGTATTTTAAATTTATCGGTAACGAACGCTGCCCGATTGTAGATACCTGGTGGCAAACGGAGACCGGCGGGCATATGGTGGTGACTTTGCCGGGATTGCCGCAAAAACCCGGCAAAGCGGGGTTCCCCTTTTACGGCATAGATGCCGGCGTTGTCAACCAAAGCGGGCAAGAGTTGCCGATTAACGAAAAAGGCTTTTTAGTCGTCAAAAAACCCTGGCCCGGGGCTTTGCGCGGCTGCTGGAATAATCCCGAGAGGTTTAATCAATATTGGAGTGAGTTTCCAGGCGTTTTTTTTACCGGAGACTTTGCCATAAAAGATGAAGACGGTTATATCCAAATTTTGGGGCGCAGCGACGACGTCATTAACGTATCAGGGCATCGCATTGGCACCGCGGAAGTGGAAAATGTTTTGGTGGCACACGTTGCGGTTGCCGAGGCCGCGGTTATTGCCAAACCCGATGAAATTAAAGGCGAGCGGCTTAAAGCTTTTGTGGTGTTAAAGACAGAGATTGTCGGCGATGAAGTTTTGAAGTCAAATATCCAAAAGTTTATTAAAGCGGAAATTGCCTCGTTCGCCGTTCCGGAGGAAATAGAATTTGTTTCTAGCCTTCCTAAAACCCGCAGCGGCAAAATTATGCGCCGCGTGCTTAAAGCCAAAGAACTGGGGCAGAGCGAAGGCGACCTGACAACTTTGGAAGACTAAAATATATTTTATGAAGGCATTAATTTTTGACAAAAGCAAAACTGATTGGGAAACATCACGGGGGTTTGAGTTGGCGGATATTCCCGAGCCGGTTTTGGACGAAAAGAAAAATCCCGCCGATGCCGATTATGTGGTTATGAAAGTACATTACGCCGGAGTGTGCGGCACTGACAAGGGCATTTGGAACCGGCAGGCTTTTAAGGATGCGATTTTGGATAGCATCGATGCGGAATCATTTCAACCTCTCTCGTCCCGACTTTCGTCGGGACACTCTCCCCATGTCTTGGGGAGAGAAATAAGGAAAGACTATCGAATTATCGGCCATGAATTTTTCGGTGAAGTAACCCAAGTCGGATCGGCCGTGAAGAATATTAAGTCGGGGGATTTTGTGGCTTGCGAATCCCATGTAGTTTGCAATAAGTGTTATCAATGCTTGCATGGACAAAAAAATGTCTGTACCAACGAAAAGATTTTGGGGATTTCCGTTGACGGCGGTTTTGCCGAGTATGCCAAGGTACCGGCGCAGGTAGTCTGGAAAACTGACACCGGGAAAATTCGTCCGGAAGTTGCCGCCATGCAGGAGCCATTTGGCAACGCGGTACATGCCGCCTCTAAAGTTGATTTAAAAGGTAAAACCGTGGCGATATTCGGGCTTGGCCCAATTGGCATGTTTTTAACCATTATCGCGCGCGGTTTGAACGCCGCCTCCATTATCGGCGTTGAGCCAAATCCTATAGCTGGGGATATGGCAAAAAAGCTGGGGATTGATTATGTTATTCCACTGAAAAATATCATCCCCCAGCCCCCTCTTAAAATAAGAGGGGGTGCCGAAGGCGGGGGTGATATAAAATCATACGCCCATAATACGGTAGTTGTTGATGAAATAAGAAAGATAACCAGCGGTCTGGGCGTTGACGTGGCGTTTGAGATGGCCGGGTTCAATAATTCAGTCAACAACGCCATTGCCTCGGTCAGGCGCGGCGGAGAAGTGATTTTGTTCGGCCTCAAAAACGGCGATTTTGTATTGGAAGATTACAATCGTCTGGTTATGAAGGGTGTAACCATGCACTGCGTGGCTGGCCGGCAAATTTGGGAGACCTGGGAAACCACCCGCCGTTTGATGGAAGATGTCGCCAACGGTGTGCAGGAAAAACTATTCAACGTAATTTTAGACCGCGGCCACGGGACAATTTTGCCTATTTTAGAGTATAATAAAGAAAAGTTTGAAGAAATGATGGTTAAACATCCGAAATTTTTAATACAGTTTTAAATTATTAACACGGATCTACTGATAGAGCACGGATCAACGGATATCTACGGATGCCATTGGCCAAGTCTATCGGTAGACATCAGTAGATCCGAATTTAATCCGTATATCCGTGTTAATTATATGTATCAAAACTATCAGCAACAATTCGCAGACGAACTTAAGGAAATCAAAGATGCCGGGATGTGGAAAGATGTCGGGGTCTTGGAAGGCAAGCAGGGGACAGAAGTAATGATCAAAAATGACAAAGACGACGGAAATGGCAAAAATAAGGGAACAAAACTTCTCAATTTCTGCGCGAATAACTATCTGGGTTTGGCATCATCGGAAGAACTTGCGCAAGCAGCCATTGACGGTGTAAAAAAATACGGCTTTGGAGAGGCATCGGTTAGGTTTATTGTCGGTACATCCACTATCCATAAAGACTTGGAAAAAGAAATCAGCAAATTTTTTGGCACCGAGGACGCCATTACTTATACTTCCTGTTTTGACGCCAACACCGGTTTGTTTGAAACGATTTTAAAAGAGGGGGATGCGGTATTTTCGGACGAGTTGAATCACGCGTCAATCATTGACGGCATCAGGCTATGCAAGGCGGAACGGTTTAGGTATAAAAATTCCGATATTGCGGATTTGGAAAATCAACTCAAGGCCGCCGGAGACCGCAGACGTAAGTTGATAGCGACTGATGGGGTGTTTTCTATGGATGGTATTACCGCCAAAGTTAAAAAGATTTGCGATTTGGCGGAGAAGTATGGGGCGTTGGTTATGGTGGACGACAGCCATGCCAGCGGGGTATTGGGCGAGCGTGGCCGGGGATCGGTTGAAGGATTAATGGACCGGGTGGACATTTTAACATCAACTTTCGGCAAGGCCTTGGGAGGCGCGGGCGGCGGGTTTACCGCCAGCCGAAAGGAAATAATCCAGGTTCTGCACCAACGCAGCCGTACCACTTTATTTTCCAACAGCTTGCCGCCAATGATAGCGTCCGCGGCTTTGTATGTGCTTCAAAATTATGATAAAAAACATATCAGCTTAAAAAATCAGCTAGAAGAAAATACAAAATATTTTAGGGTGCAGATGAAAAAGTTAGGATTTACTCTTGGCGGGGACGGCAAACACCCCATAACCCCGGTCATGCTGGGGGAAGAAAGGCTGGCCGGCCAAATGGCAGCGGCGCTGTTTGGAAAAGGCATTTACGTGCGCGGGTTTACCTATCCGGTTGTACCTAAAGGCAAAGCGCGCATCCGCGTACAAATTTCCGCCGCCCATACCCAAGGGCAAATGGACAGGGCGGTCAAGGCTTTTGAAGAAGTTGGAAAAGAAATGAAGATAATAAATTAAGTACCAAGAACCAAATTTTAAGTACCAAACAAGGGCCAATGTTTAAATTTTAAAATTTGAAATTTGTTTGGATTTTGGTTCTTGAGTTTTGGAGTTTAAAATTTTATGAAAAACATCGTTATCATCGGCGGCGGCACGGGAACCTTTACCTTGCTTTCCGGCCTCCGCAAATATCCTTCCAACAATAGCGTTATCGTATCAAGCGCGGATGACGGCGGCAGCACGGGAATATTAAGAAAAGAACTTGGCGTATTTCCACCGGGAGACATTCGCCAGTGCTTAGTTGGCCTATCTTATACGCAAGAAGAAATGCGGAAGCTGTTTAATTTCAGGTTTAACAACAAAAGCTTGGCCGGACACAGCGTCGGTAATATTATTTTGGCGGCTTTGGAAAAAATTACCGGCAATATTAACGAAGCTATAAATGTGTCCGGTAAACTGCTTAATGTGCGCGGGGCGGTCTTGCCGGTAACGTTAACCCCCACAACCCTTTCGGCGATTTTGCAAAACGGCAAAAAATTACAGGGCGAACACAAAATAGACGACCAAAATTCCACGGGTAAAGCATCCCCAATAAAGAGCCTTAAACTTTCACCTGCCAAGGCCAATCCAAAAGCGCTTAAGGCATTAGGGCAGGCCGATTTAATAGTTTTTGGCCCCGGGGATTTATTCACCAGCATTTTACCCAACCTTTTGGTTAAAGGAGTTGCGGCGACCGTAAGAAAATCCAAGGCGAAAAAGATTTTAATTACCAATATAACGACTAAGTTCGGCCAAACCGACGGTTTTAAGGCCGCCGATTTTGTTAAGGTTTTGCAAAATTATTTGGGCGGTAAAATTGATATTGCCATAGTCAACAACAAAAAGCCCCAAAATTCCATTTTAGCAGCTTATAAGAAGGAAAAAGCGGTTATGGTAGAACCGAATATTAAAGAACTGGAAAAAATGAAGGTAGGGGTAAAGCAGGCGGACTTAATTTCGGCAGAGATTTTTAAATCAAGCTCCGGCGATATCCTTAAGCGAAGCAAAATAAGGCACGATCCGGACAAACTTGCTAAAGTAATCTGGCAAATAATAAATTAGAAAATATATGGTATTAAAATCGGAGAAGATAGAAAAAGATATATATGGAATTAAAATTACCGCCAACCAAGACGGAAAAATTATTGGCTGGGCCCAGCTTTATATTATCAGCAATGAACGTCACGACGAGCCGTACGCCTTTTTGGAAAACCTTTACATAGAAGAAGAATACCGCAAGCAAGGCTTGGGTACCCAATTAGTCCAGGCGGCAATTGAAGAATCAAAAAAACGGAATTGCTATAAAATTATCGGTACCAGCCGCACTTTTAAGGAGGGCGTCCATAAATTTTATTTAAAAAATGGTTTCACGAATTGGGGATATGAATTTAGAATGAATTTAAAAGAGTCAAAACCGAAACAGAAAGATTAATTTTATATGCGCAACCAGATAGTTATTTTAGCCGGAGGCAAAGGGACCAGAATGGGCAATCCTAGGGTCCCTAAAGTTTTGGTTATGCTCAACAACAAACCGCTTATTTTGTATGTGCTGGAAGAAATTGAAAGAATCAACCAGCTGGCCAAGCCTGTAGTGGTAGTTGGTTTTGGAGCTGGCAAAGTCCAGCAGGTTTTGGGCAGCCATTATATTTATGCTTTTCAGGACAAACAGCTGGGTACCGCGCATGCTTTGGCGGCCGCTAAAAATAAAGTCAAGGCGGAAAATATTCTGGTACTTTATGGGGATATGCCGTTTATAAAAGCGCAAAGCCTGAAGGATTTAATCAAGTTGCATTTTAAAAGCGGCGCTAAAATAACCATGCTTACCGTGCAGGCGGAAAATTTTAAGGGAATTTACGTTTCTCTGGAGCATTACGGCAGGATTATCCGTACTCCTTTGGGGGAAATTGTCGGTATAGTGGAATATAAAGATGCCACGGACATCCAAAGAAAAATCAAGGAAGTAAACCCGGGTATTTATATGTTCAGCACCAAGTGGCTTTGGGAAAATATAAAAAAAATAGAAAACAGCAACGCGCAAAAAGAATATTATTTAACCGACATTGTCCAAGTAGCTTTGTCACAGGGTGAAAAGGTTAATAGCATTTTGGTTGATGCCAAAGAGGTCTTGGGAATAAACAAGAGAGACGATCTGGCCGTTGCCGAAGAGATCTTAAATCTCAAATCTTAAAACTTAAATCCGATTGTGGATATCATACGCCTTCCCCCCTTAAAAAAGGGGAATTTTAAGTTTGACAATAAATAGTATGATATTGTATGATAATATCATACAAGTAGTAAATCCGCCTTCGCCGAGGCTCTAGCGGATGACCCGCTATATATTATTTTAGGTAGGTCAAAGGCAGATGTGGGAGCCGTATGCCACCGGTATACGACCCCGCCATCTGCTTTTTACAACAAAAGACTTTTTGCAAAATAAGCTTTTGAGATAATTTTTATAAACTTCAAGCGAAAAACCCGAACAAGCGACGATGTTTACCCAAAGTGGTAAGCGGAGGAGCTTTGAGGGTTTTGCGGCCGAAGTTTAGGGAAATTAGCCAAAATGTCATTTTGTAAAAGGTCTTAAGGTGGCCAGCAAGCGACAAAATTTATTTTGTCGTCCCGAGCCCCGACATTTGTCGGGGCGAGGGATCTGATTTAAAATCAATTTCTGTCGCTTGCCTTGCCTCGCTCATTTTGAGCTAGAGTTGAGCGAGGCAGGGTCACCTTCCAAATCCCAAACGGAGGGGTGATAAAAGAGGTTTTAGGAGAGAACAACATGATTGATTTCTTTTCGGCGACGCCGCCGGAGTATGTTTTCGCATCCGTGAATGCCGAGGTCGCAGCGGCCAAGAAGGTAGGCCGTGACGTCATTGACCTCGGCATGGGCAACCCTGATATCCCAACTCCACAACCAATCAGGGAGCAACTTTGGTTAGCTGCGCAGAAAGCCGACAGCGGACGCTATCAGCCTTCTCAGGGAATTGCTGAACTTCGCCTTGCCTCGTGCCGTTGGTACAGACGGCACTACGGCGTTTCGCTTGACCCGGAAGAAGAAAATGTGGTGCTACTGGGAGTCAAGGAAGGCTTTCGGGACTTCTGTGCAGCTTCAATCCGACCCGGAGAGTCATTTGTGGTTCCCACGCCAGCTTATCCCATTCACCACTGGGGACCTATGCTGGCTGGTGCTGTGCTCGCGCCATATCCCGTGCCGAACGATGATTATATTCGGGATATTGCGCATGCCTGCGAACACGCTGCCTCTAACGTGCGGTTTGTGTTGGTCAGTTGGCCCAACAACCCCACGACCGCAACCGCCTACCCGGAGTTGTTTGTTGAATTGGTTGCTTATGCCAAGAAGCACCATAAGTTTGTACTCCACGACTTGGCCTATGCTGATCTCCATTTTGGGCGCCACAAGGCGCATTCCATTCTGGAGGTTAAAGGAGCCAAGGAAGTTGCAGCAGAGTTCTTCTCAATGTCCAAAAGCTACAGCATGGCGGGCTGGCGCGTCGGATTCTGCGCGGGCAACGTCAAGATAGTTAAGGCTCTTTCAAGGATCAAGAACTTCGTGGACTATGGGGTTTACGGTCCCATCCAGCATGCTGCGGCTTGGGCGCTAGACAACGGTGACCAACTTGTTGTAGACATCTGTCAGCAATATGATCGTCGGCGTTCGGCATTGGTCCAGGCGTTGAATCACGGCGGCTGGGAAGTCAATAAGCCACGGGGGACGATGTTTGTCTGGGCTCCTATTCCAGAACGCTTTCGTTATCTCGGTTCAGTGGCGTTCGCTTCCAAGTTCCTCAAGGAAGCGGATATCGCCGTTGCTCCCGGTGCAGGGTTTGTTGCTCCTGGTGTCGGAATGGACGGGGGAGCGGACGAATACGTGCGTTTCGCCTTGATCGAAGCGGATCGTTACAACGATGTAGAGACGCGCGTTCGGAACTTCCTCTCTCAGGGCTGAAGTTAACGCCCACAAAGACCTCTCCTTTTCGCATTGTGGGCGGGCGGTGGCGAGAATCTCCAAAAGAGATATCTCGTTGCCCCCGCCCGCCAGTTTTTAATTTCAACATTTTGAATTTTTATTAGGAGTATGATACTATCATATAGGACATATTATCATCTTAACATTTTATCATTTTAACACCCGGTATTTATGAAATGTTTAAATGTTAGTATGCCAGTAAGTTTAGAATGATTTTTTATGAATAGGGAACGCTTAACTATTACATTACGAAATGACCTTTTAAAAGCTTTGGACGGCGAAATTGACGGCGAAAAATTAAGGAACCGCAGTCACGCCATTGAGTATTTTTTATCGCGCAGTTTAGGCATCCGCGGCATCAAAGTTTTAATCTTAGCCGGGGGAAAGCCGGTTTACTTTGAATCCGAAAAAAAGACTTTGCCTAAAACCATGGTAAAAATTGCGGGCAAGCCGCTGTTGGAGCAAACCCTGCTTCGATTAAAAGCCGTCAAGCTGACGGAAGTTTATATTTCTATAGGTGAAGGCGGAGAAATTATAGAAAAATATTTTGGTGACGGCAGTCAGCTTGGATTGAACATAAACTACATCCACCAAAAATCGAACAGCCAGGGCACAGCCCAGCCCTTGTTTCAGGCCAAAGAATATTTTAACAGTGATTTTTTGTTTCTGTACGGGGATGTTTGGAACGATATAGATTTTAATGATTTTTTGGAATTCCATCGGGCACAGAAAACCGCTATTTGTACCATGGCTTTAACCAGTACGGAATCCGTAAGCATGTGGGGTTTGGCCAAACTGCAGGGCAATAAAGTGGTGGAGTTTGAAGAAAAACCCAAAAGCCCCAAAACTTTTTCCAGGCTGGTGAACGCCGGAATTTATTTAATGGAGCCGGAAATATTTAATTTAATCGGCTCCAAATCCAATAAGCTGGAGAGCGATGTTTTTCCCAGATTGGCCGAAGAAGGAAAGTTATTCGGCTATCCTTATGAAGGTTTGTGGCTGGACATTAGCAATAGCGCGGCGTACCGGCAGGCAGTAAAGGAAATGACAAAAATGACATAAATGAGCAAGAATTGGCTGCAGTTATTTTTGTCATTATTTTAATTTTTGTCACTTTTGTCATTATTATTAAATAATGAATAATTAAAATTTTTTTAAATTATGGCCAAAAAACCATCTCCTAAAATTCGCATTGCTGTTAATGGCCTGGGGCGCATTGGCCGGATTTTTTTGCGGATAGCCTTAAACAGCCCGCATTTTGAAATTGCCGCGGTCAGCAGCCGCAGCGGTCTGGATATTTATACACATT
Organism: Candidatus Doudnaibacteriota bacterium; assembly: GCA_963768175.1. Classification (GTDB taxonomy): domain Bacteria; phylum Patescibacteriota; class Doudnabacteria; order UBA920; family UBA920; genus PALSA-1336. The sequence continues at coordinate 77,127 of CAVYGQ010000002.1, forward strand.
TGTTAAAATACGACTCCACTTATGGCGTTTGGGACAAAGAAGTGAAGTCCCAAAATGATAAATTGGTCATTGACGGGCAGAAAATTCCCTTTGTCCAGGACAAGGATGGCAACCACCCGTGGAAGAAAATGGGAATAGACATTGTGGTGGATGCCACGGGCGTTTATAACAAAAAAGAACAGGCGCAGAAGCATTTGGACAGCGGCGCCAAATTTATGGTCTGCACCGCGCCCATGGACGATGCCGACGAAACTTTTGTCTTTGGCGTAAACCACAAAAATTTCGCGCCGGACAGGCATAAGATTATTTCCGCCGCATCCTGCACCACGGTTTGCAGCAGTCTGGTCACCAAGGTTTTGGAGGAAAATTTCGGCGTCAAGCAGGAATTCATTAATACCGTACACGCTTTTACCTCCGACCAGAGTATTTTGGACAGCTCGCACCGCGACTTCAGGCGCGCCCGCACGGCCAGCCAGTCCATTATTCCCACCAGCACGGGCGTCAGCAAGACCATTGTCAAGGTTTATCCGCACTTAAAGGGCAAAGTCTCGGCCATTTCTTTGCGGGTGCCGGCGCTTAACCCTTCCATTGCCTGTTTTACGGCGGTACTTAAGAAAAAAACCACCAAAGAAGAGGTCAATAAGGCTTTTATAACGGCCAGCCGGGGAGAATTGAACAAACATTTGGATGTAAGCGATTTGCCTTTGGTTTCAACCGATTTCCGCGGCAATCCCAACGGAGCGATTGTGGATTTGCTGTCCACGGACGTGGTAGACGGGAGTTTGTTGTCGCTGTTGGTGTGGTACGACAACGAATGGGGTTACGTCAGGCAGACGGTTTATTTGCTGGAATATTTGTCCAGACAGATTGGCGCTTATAATAAAAAAGGAAAATAGTATGGAAACCCCCGCCCCGTCGGATGACGGGGCGGGGGTTTAGATAAGTTTCAAGCTATTTTTGCCAAAAGTTCTAAAATTTCCTGGTGGATAGCCTCATTGCTGGCAATTAACCTTCTGACATTTAAGGCGGGTTTGTTGCCGTTCCAATCGGTGACTTTGCCGCCCGCTTCCTCAATAAGCAGGATGCCTCCGGCAACATCCCAAATGTGCATGTCATTAACGACGTAATAATCATAGATTCCGCAGGCCACATAAGCCAGCTGCAGTGCGGTAGTGCCGAGCGCCCGCACTTTGCGGGCTTTGGTAATCATGGTATTAAACATTTTAACGGCTTCGGAAGTTTTTAGGCTCCAGCCCAGGCCTCCAAAGCTGTGGCGCAAGTCTTTAACTTTTGTAACAGCAATTTTTTTACCGTTTAAAAATGCCCCTTTGCCTCTTGAGGCGGAAAATAACTGGTTGGCGACAGGGTTGTATAAAACCGCGGCCATTGGCTGCCCTTTGTGCCACAGCGCAATAGAAATACAGCAAAGAGGGATGCCGGATATAAAGTTATTTGTTCCGTCAATGGGGTCGATAATCCAGACCCAGTCCGCTTTTAAAACCGATGCCGAGCCAAGCTCTTCCCCAATGATTTTTGTTTTTGGGAAAGCTTTTTGCAGGGTAGCCCGCAGTTGCCGTTCGATGGTTAAGTCAACATCTGTGACCGAATTGCGAAAGTCGTTATTTTTTATGGAAATTTTTTTTGGTTTACCGAAGCTGGCTTTAAAAATTTTACCGCTTTGTAAGGCGGCTTTAGTGGCAACTTTTAGATATTGGCCAGTCTTTTGCATATCAGTTATTATACAGTAAAAAGTGATATAATAACAGAGGATAAGCACAATATATTTCTATTAATTTCGCAAAGCATATTTTAACGGTATGTCAAGAAATAAGTAGAAATGTGTGGAAATGTATTGAAATTTAGTTGAAATTTATCATAGTTATATTATGCGTATAATCGCTGACTTACAAATACACTCAAAGTACAGTAGAGCCTGCTCGCAGGACCTGATACCGAAAAACATCGGCCTGTGGGCCGACAAAAAAGGCATAGGCGTTATCGGGACCGGGGATTTTACCCACCCCAAGTGGCTTTTGGAGTTAAAAGCTGCCTTGGAAGAGGTCAAGCCGGGATTATATAGTTTGCGGGATACCCCCCCTTATTCCCCCCCTATTTTAGGGGGGAGAGGGGGGGTAAGGCTTTGTTTATGTGCACAGCCGAGGTGTCGTCAATTTACAAGCAAGGCGATAAAGTCAGGCGCGTGCACAATTTGATTTTTGCCCCGGACTTTGCCGCCGTGGACAAAATTATCGCCGGCCTTACAAAAGCCGGTGCCAACCTAAAGGCTGACGGCCGACCGATTATGGGGATACATTGCGATACTTTGGTGAAGATTGTCAAAGAGGCGGACGGCCGCGCCGAAGTCATTCCCGCCCACGCCTGGACGCCGCACTTTGGCGTGTTTGGTTCGCTGTCGGGATTTAATAGTATAGAGGAAGCCTTTAATGATCAGGCAAAATATATCCATGCCATAGAGACCGGTTTATCGTCAGATCCGAAAATGAACTGGCAAATATCTGGATTGGATAAATATTCTTTAACTTCCAATTCCGATGCCCACTCTTTGCGGAAAATCGGACGGGAGGCCAATGTTTTTGAAATTGATGCGCAGGAATTGTCTTACAACGAAATTATCGGAGTGCTATATAGTAAGGACCTCAAGCGGTTTTTGTTTACCATAGAATTTTTCCCGGAAGAAGGCAAGTACCATTTGGACGGCCACAAAGACTGCAAGTTTTCCTGCGTGCCGTCGCAGACAAAAAAATTAAAAGGCATTTGTCCGGTTTGCAGTAAAAAGCTGTTGGTCGGAGTTTTAAACCGCGTGGATGAATTGGCCGACAGGGAATGGGGCTTTGTTCCGCCAAACGCCGTGCCTTATAAGAGCGTCATCCCTTTGGAAGAAATCATCGCGGAAACCTTGGAAGTCGGCACGGCGAGTAAAAAAGTTTTGGCCATGTATGAGCAAATGGTCGCGCAAAAACCGGAGTTTGAAATTTTATTGAATCTTAATGAAGACGAAATAACTAAAATTGGGTCATCGGATGTGGCAAAAAGCGTCTTACGTGTCCGCAACGGACAAGTCCACGTGGAAGGCGGCTTTGACGGCGTGTTCGGTAAAATTCACCTATTTGTGGAAGGCGAGCGGGAAGAAGTTTTTAAAAAGCCGAAGCAGAAAAGTTTATTTTAATTAATGAAATTGTCGCAGTAACTTAGATGAATGCACAAAATAAATTAACAACTATCTATATTGTCCGGCATGGGGAAACACAGGCAAATTTTGATAAGGTAGTAGCCGGACATTTTGACAGCCCGCTCACGCCGGCGGGGGAAAAACAGGCCATGGAGCGCGCGGCAACCCTAAAGCATATCCACTTTGACGCAATTTTTTCTTCCGATTTAATTAGGGCAAAAAGAACGGCTGAACTTATAGCCGCCGACAGAAAATTAGCCACAAATACTATAAGGCTGATTCGGGAAAGATTTTTTGGGCATTGGGAGGGCAAACCGGAAAAAATATTTCAGGAAGAAAATAAGGAACTGTTTGAACTTAAAAATAAGCTTTTGGAAGAACAGAAAAGAAATTTTAAGTACAGTTATGAATACGAAAGTGACAATGACATTGCCGCGCGTATGTTTTTGTTTTTAAGGGAAATAGCTGTGGTTTTTGCCGGGAAAACCGTATTGGTGGTGTCCCATGGCTCCATAATGCGAGGTATGCTAATGCATTTGGGGTATGCGACTACCGGAGAACTTCCCGCAGGATCTATAGAAAATACAGGTTACGTAGTGTTGGAATCTGACGGGGTAGATTTTTTTATAAAAGAAACCAAGGGTGTAAACAAGCAAACTGCCTGAATTATAAAAAAGGCAATTTTTTATAATTGTAATGACAGTTTTAGAGAAAAAGGATATAATATAGTTAGCAAAATATCATATTTAGTATGATAATTTAGAAATAAAATTAATTCTTAATTAAAGGATTTTTTATGGTTGGCAAAAGAGAAGACAAGTTCATTTTGTGGTTTAACGAGATAAGCAAGGCCGATGTCGGTTTAGTAGGCGGTAAGAACGCCAATTTGGGGGAAATGTACCAAAATTTAACCCAGGCGGAAAGTAAAATTTTTCCGGGCGAAAAAATATCCGTGCCTTACGGTTTTTCCGTAACAGCTGCGGCCTATGCGCATTTTATTAAGGAAAATGTTTTAGACGCCAAAATTCGGCAAGCTCTAGCAGATTTGGACACGCATAATATCAAGCAGCTGGAAGAGAAGGGGCAAAAAGTCAGGCAATTAATTTTGGAAGCTTCTTTTCCCGCGGATTTGGAAAGCGAAATAAAAACCGCATTTGCGGAGTTGGGCAAAAAATTAAAATTGTCGGTCCAGGACTTGGACGTGGCGGTCCGTTCGTCCGCCACGGCCGAGGACTTGCCGGACGCCAGTTTTGCGGGCCAGCAGGAAAGCTACTTAAATATTCGGGGCGATGCGGCGTTACTCCAAGCCATCAAAGAAGCTTTCGCTTCGTTGTTTACCAACCGCGCTATTTCTTACCGCGTGGACCAGAAGTTTGACCACTTTGCCGTAAAGCTGTCCGTAGCCGTGCAAAAAATGGCCCGTAGTGACCGCGGCGCCAGCGGGGTGATGTTTACCTTAGACACCGAGAGCGGTTTTAAGGATTTAATATTAATTAACGCGTCCTGGGGGCTGGGGGAATTTGTGGTCAAGGGCGTGGTTACCCCGGACGAGTATAAAGTTTTTAAGCCCACGCTGAAAAAAGGCTTCAAATCCATTATCAGCAAGCGCTTAGGTAGCAAGGAAAAAAAGCTCATTTATGCCGGCGAGGGTACCAGTCCGACCAAAGAGGTTCCCGTAGCCAATGCCGACCGTCATAGCTTTACTTTAAATGATGAGCAGATTTTAAAATTAGCCAAATGGGGGGCGATTATTGAAGATCATTATCAGCGTCCCATGGATATTGAATGGGCTTTTGATGGTATCCAAAAAGAGCTGTTTATAGTGCAAGCCCGGCCGGAAACCGTACAGGCCAGAAAAGACGTAAAGGTTTTGGAAGAATTCGTCATGCAGGACAAGGAGGGGAAGGTAATTTGCCAGGGCGCGGCTGTGGGTGCGAAAATCGGTTATGGTAAAGCGCACTATATTAAAGACGCCACGCAGTTGAGCGAATTTAAAAAGGGTGAAATTTTGGTTACAGAAATTACCGATCCGGATCGGGAACCGATTATGAAAATTGCCAGCGCTATTGTCACCAACAGCGGCGGCAGGACCAGCCATGCGGCCATTGTCAGTAGGGAACTTGGCATTCCGGCCATTGTCGGGACTGGTAATGCCACCGAAGTCCTAAAGACCGGCATGGATATTACCGTGTCCTGCGCCGAAGGCGAGCTGGGCAAGGTTTACGAAGGGCTTTTGAAGTTTGAGGTTATTAAAACCGACCTGACCAATTTCAAGCCGCCGAAAACTGACATTAAAATGATAGCCGCCGATCCAGAACTGGCTTTTGGCTATTCGTTTTTGCCCCAGCGCGGCGTCGGGCTGGCGCGGGAAGAGTTTATTATTTCCAACTTTATAAAAATCCACCCCAACGCACTGATAGATTATGAAAAATTGACCGATGCCAAAGTTTCCGCCTCCGCTGCCGACTTCGCCAAGGCTACGCCGGACAAGGAAGCCCTAGCGGATGGCCAGCTATTAAAATATAGGACGGAGGCCAAAAAGCAAATTGACGAGTTAACCACGGGATATTCGGACAAGACCGAATATTTTGTGGAAAAACTTTCTTACGGCATCGGCCAGCTGGCGGCGGCGTTTTATCCTTACGACGTTCTGTTGAGGTTTTCCGATTTTAAGACCAATGAATACGCTAACCTTATTGGCGGGAAACTTTATGAGCCCCAAGAGGAAAATCCCATGATGGGTTGGCGTGGGGCGAGCCGTTATTATGATCCGAAATTTGAAAAAGCTTTTTCTTTGGAAGTGGCCGCGGTAAAGCTGGTGCGCGAAAAAATGGGCCTGTGGAACTTGAGCGTAATGGTGCCGTTTTGCCGGACGCCGGAAGAAGGCAAAAAGGTAGTAGAGACAATGAAAAAATACGGGCTGACTAACCGCATAGAACCCGAAACCCGCAAGAAAAAGAAAAACGGCGACTTGGTGGAAGGCGTGGAAGTTTGGGTGATGGCGGAAATCCCTTCCAATATTCTACAGGTGGATGAATTTGCGGAAATTTTTGACGGTTTCTCCATCGGCTCAAACGACTTGACCCAGCTGACTTTGGGGCTGGACCGCGACAATAAAACTATTGCCCCAATCGGCAACGAAAGGAACAAATCGGTTCATAAACTTATTAGCATCCTCATTCCCGAAGCCCACAAGCGCCATCTGAAAGTCGGTATTTGCGGCCAAGGCCCTTCTGACTTCCCGGATTTTGCCGAATTTTTAGTTGACCTGGGTATAGATTCTATTTCGCTTAACCCCGACACGGTAATGAAAGCTACGGTGAAGATTAAGGAAGTTGAGGACAAAATAGGCAAGAAATAAAGAATAATTTGAAAAAAATACAAAGAGACTCTTTGCTTTTAGCAAAGAGTTTTTTTGTTGGCATTCGTGCTATAATTAAATCGAGATGTGATAATTTTATTGGAAACCAAAAGTAAACATGTTTTATATAAATTCTTTTTTAGCTTTTGAAGTTTTTGGGTTTATTGCCTTTGCGGCAATTTTGGCCAGGGAAATTTACCAGCGCAACAACCTTCGGGTTTTTGAAATAATCAGTTGCGCTGTTTTCGGCATAATTCTGGAAGTAGGTGATATCTATTTGAGCAAGGCATATTCCTATAATTCCGCGTTTTTGGTAAAAGTAGCCGGGGTGCCTTTGGTCATCGGTTTTGGTTGGGCCGTTATTGTTTATTGCGCTATGTTGCTTAGCGACCAGTATCATATACCGTGGACATTACGGCCGTTTATGGACGCGCTGACAGCCGTAATCTTGGATTTGGCTGTAGACACGGTTGCCATTAGGTTGGCTTATTGGAAATGGTCCATCCCCTTAGACCAGGAATTTTACGGAGTGCCCTTAGAAAATTTAATCGGTTGGGCGCTGGTAGTTTTGGCCTTTTCTTTTGTTATCAGGTTTATTAGGACTTTAAACGTAAAAAGGACTTTAACAAAAATCTTAATGATTTTAAGTCCGGCGATTGCCTATGTTTTGCTTATTATCGGATTGTTTATTTCCCATTTAGTTATTTTACTGCCGTACCAAATCAACCATTGGCCCGCTAAAATAATATTTAATTCCCATTTGGATTTGGCAGTCCTTTATAGCCCGCAAGTCCAGATTTGGAAAGCGGCGGTATTTGTTATTTTGCTGGTGGAGCTGGTAAATATTGTGGTTTGGGCTATAGTAAAAAACCGCCGTAAATATCTTTGGCGGTTTGACCTGTTGTCGTTTATTATTATGTCCAGTATGTACCTGTTCTTTTTTATCGCGACCTTTGCCGCGGGTATCGACCGTCAGGTACCAATTTTGGTGATTATTAGTTTAATCTCATTTTTCGCGTATTGCCTGCTGCACTTTTTGCCTTACCTTTTGCGTCCCGGTACGGTCTATTTTTTCAAAGACGTGGAGCAGGTTTTAAAGAAAGAGGAAAAAAAGGTGGAAAAAATTATCCAGGCGGAGTTTAAATAAAAGCGTTTTTATGGCGAAAACAGAATCCTCGGCCAAAAGCCGGGGAATTTTTAAAAAGATATGAATTGTGGATAACCAATTAGACTTTCTATTTTCTTTCTATTATAATATTTAGGTATTAGGGCTTTCAAAAATATGCTAACAAAGAAACAAAAACAAGTCTTGGATTTTATTACGGAATACAGCAAAAAGCACGGTTATGCCCCTTCTTTGGAAGAGATCCAGAGGCATTTTAAACTTGCCTCGGTTTCCACGGCGCATTTTCACGTTGCCAAACTTGGGAGCTTGGGTTATTTGCAGAGAGAGGAAGGTAAACCTAGGGCTATCGAATTATACGAATCTGGAAATATGGTTCAAATACCTTTGCTTGGCACAATTGCGGCGGGCGAACCGATAGAAGCTCTTGAGCAAAAAGAAACTATTGCTATTTCCAAAACCAATTTGCCTGGTAGCGGAGATTTTTTTGCCTTACGCGTTAAAGGCAATAGCATGATAGATGAAAACATTAACGATGGCGATATGGTCTTAATAAAACATCAAGAGACGGCTAATAATGGTCAAAAAGTAGTAGCTTTAATAGATAATAATGAAGCGACCTTAAAAAAGTATTATAGAGAAAATGGACACATTAGGCTGCAACCAGCAAATAAATCGCTTTTTCCTATTATTATCAAAAGAGACAGGGATATAAAAATTCAGGGAGTAGTGTTAGATGTTATACGGGAAGAAAAGTTTATTACTATTCCGTTACTCGAAACTAAGTCGGAAACCCAAGAGTATAAAAAGTTACCCATAAACGAAATTTTATGCGGTGATTCAATAGAAGAAATGAAAAAAATTCCTGATAGCATAATTGATATGACATTTGCTGACCCACCCTTTAATTTAAATAAAAAATACGGCAACTATAAAGACAAAAAAGACGCCGAAGATTATATAAAATGGTGTGAACTTTGGTTGACTGAAATGGTTAGAATCACAAAACCAACGGGTTCAATTTTGGTGCATAACATTCCAAAGTGGTTGATATATTATGCTAACCATCTCAATAAAATTGCTTTCTTTAAACACTGGATTGCCTGGGACTCAATGAGCATACCATTGGGGAAAACTTTATTACCTGCTCATTATGGCGTATTGTTTTATACGAAATCCCCCAAAGGGTTTAAATTTCATGACCTTAGATCACCCCATAAAAAATGTAGGAACTGCGGCAAGATGATCAAAGATTACGGAGGAAAAAAAGACCAGATTAATCCTTATGGAACTCTTTTAAGCGACGTTTGGACGGACATACACCGGATTAGACATAATACGCGTAGAGATGCCCATCCATGCCAGCTTCCCGAGCCTTTACTGGAACGTTTGATTTTGATGACAACAGACGAAGGTGACGTAGTCTTGGATCCATTTATTGGTGCCGGGACTACCGCTTTAGCCGCCAAAAGACTTGGACGTAACTATATTGGTATTGATATAGACCCAAAATATAAAAAAATTGTCGCCGACAAGCTCAAAAAAGTAAATTATAGGTCAAGTAATGGTTATAAGTACAATGGAGATCCAATTGAAGTTGCGTCTAAATATTTAAGAAATTTGACAATATCAGAAGACGAAGGAGTACATCCTATAGACAGTCCACAATATTTTGGTAAAAAAAATCAGAATATTAAAGTTACTAGCGCTACACTTTTTTAAGATTTTTAGAGGCTTCTTTTATAATCAACTTGTGTTTTTTGATTATCCGTTTTGATCTATAAATAACAGTTTTATAGAACAACTGTTGGAATTGGTTTATACTATTGATTTGAGATTTTTCTTCAAAGTTTTTTGGCCGTAAATTACCATCTTTTTCTCTATATTTTAGTACCCTTCCGCTGTTAAGACTTAGGAATTTATAGAAAGGTTTTATTTCAATATTTAAAACTTCTTTTATTTTATCGTTGAAGTTGTAGGTTACAAAAATAAAATAAATATTTTCCCCTCCGAATTTTTTTATTTTCTGTTGCCATTCATTAAGCGTACCCAGGTCATTCTCGCTATTTTTTACCGTAACCCATTTGCCCTTTCTGTATTGGCTTTTGTTTCCAGATTTGAATTCTAATGCAAGCGGGGGTTTGGTTTTTAATTCAAAATCAGGAAAATAATTTTTGCTTGGAGCAACTGCGTAATCTGCTTTACTTTTGATAAAACCCTTTTTTGTGAATATCTTAACTAGAATATCAGTAAGTGGCTCTTCAATGTCAGTGCCAAAAGTGCGATAGCCAAAAGTTTTAGCGACGATAACTCTTTTGAGATAATTTAATATTGCAGTTCTTGAAAGCAATAAAAGATTAAGCGTCTTTATAGATTTTTTGTTCGTCATATTATTATTTTAAAAAATACTCTATAGATTTTTTATAAAGTTTCGCGAATTCTTTAAGTTGAATGGCGTCTATTCTTAATTGGCCAGATTCAACTTTCGAAATATAGGATTGATTTTTGCCAAGATTTTTAGCAACGCTTAATTGATTTAGCTTTGCTTTAAGCCTGGCTTTCTTAAGTCTTTTAGTAAGACGTTTATACTCCTCAGAATAAATTGCTTTAAACATATATAGGTATATTATATTCCAAAATGTAATATTCCAATTTAGAATATTTGTTGAAAAATAAAAACCCCTTGAAGTAAGGGGATTTTATGGCGGAAGCGGAGGGATTCGAACCCTCGAGCCCTTTGACAGGCTGCGCGCTTTCCAAGCGCGTGCACTAGACCACTATGCGACGCTTCCTTATGGTCAAAACTTTCATCATTTTAACATAAAACCTTAGGTTTTGTCGAGGTTGCGGATATAGTGGAAATCAGGGTAAAATGAAGTTGTGGAAGTGTAGCGCGCCGATTTATCGGCATCGTCAGATTGCCCATAAATGGGCACACTACAAACTAATTTATGAACGATCCCACACTTCAGGAAATCAAGGATCGGCTAAACATCGCCGATGTGATATCAGGCTATATTCCCATAAAAAAAGCGGGCACCAATTTTAAGGCGCTTTGCCCGTTTCACCACGAGAAAACGCCTTCTTTACAAATTTCTCCGCAAAAGCAGATTTGGCACTGCTTTGGTTGCGGCGAAGGCGGAGATGTTTTTGGTTTTGTCATGAAGTATGAAAATTTGGAGTTCCGCGAAGCTTTGAAAATTTTGGCGGATAAAGCCGGGGTAAAGTTGCCGACTTACCATCCCGAAAATAAACAGCGGCAGGATGAAAAAGAATTGTTGCTAAGGATTAATGATTTTGCCGCGCGTTACTATCACGAGTTGCTGGTCGCGGACTTACGCGGAAACCAGGCCTTGCGGTATTTGGAACAACGCGGACTCACGCGGAAAACAATCGATCAATGGCAGATTGGCTTTGCGCCGGACGACTTTCATGCCCTTGAGCGGGCGCTTATGGCAAAAAAAGTAAACCTTAATGATGCTATTAAGGCTGGGGTTATCGCAAAAAATGATCGTGGCGAGATGTATGATCGGTTCCGAGGGAGAGTGACTTTCCCCATTTATAATTATTTCGGCGATACGGTCGGGTTTTCCGCTCGTATTTTGGCTGACGATGGAAAGTCCGCTAAGTATATTAATTCTCCCGAAACACCCGTTTACAATAAGAGCAGAACTTTATTTGGTTTGAATTTTGCCAAGGAAGCAATTCGTAAAAAAGATGAAATGGTAATTGTAGAAGGGCAAATGGATTGTATTAGTTTGCACCAGTCGGGTTTTAAAAATGTGATAGCATCGAGTGGTACGGCATACAACGAAGGCGCAGTTGATTTTACCTCAGCAAGACGTTTGAATAATAATGTCAAAATGTGTTTTGATTCGGATATAGCGGGGCAAACGGCATTGAAAAAAACCGGCGAGATGCTTTTAAAACAGGGCTTTCGGGTAAAAGTGATTATACTTAACGGGGTTAAAGACCCGGACGAACTTATTAAAAAAAGCCCCGGGCTTTGGGAAAAAGCCGTGTCAGAGGCGGTATGGTTTTTAGACTGGCAAATGGATTTTGCCCAAAAAAAATTCGCCCAAGATCCGGTTGAGCAAAAACATTATTTGAGTGAGCAAGTGGTGCCTTTGCTCGGCGCCATAGCCGATCCCTTGGAGCAGGACCACTACGTCCATAAACTTTCCACTAGATTTTTAATTTCCGAAAAAACCATATTAGACCAGATTAAAAAACAGGCTTTGGGTAAGAAGCCCGAATTGGACAAAGCTGGCCCCAATATTATGAACGGGAGTTTACTCTTGGAAAAGGAAATTTTGGGAGGCTTAATAGTTTTTCCGGAATTTTTGTCGGATGTTAGGGGTGGATTATTGAAAGAAGAGTTTGAGAATCCGGAGATTAGGGAGCTCATAAGCATTATTCTGGCGGGTGATAGCAAGGCTGTGGAGTTTGGAAATTCCACATTAGCCAAAGAAGCCCAGTTTATGGTAGAATCACAGTTAGATGACTTGGGTGGTAACAGGACGGCTTTAGCTAAGGACCTGCAAAAAGCCTTTGCGATGTTAAAAATCGGGTCAATAAAAAAACGCCAACAACAGCTTCAAAATGAAATAAAAAACGCGGAAATAGGTAAAAATAAGGCTAAAATTGAAGAATTGAACAAAGAATTCGCGCAGATTTCTGCGGAAAGAATTAAGTTCGAAGTTTTATTGTAGAAATTATGGCCAAGAAGAAGCAAAATAAAAAATTTAAGAAAAAAAACGGCAAGACTGCAAAGCGGGGCATCCAAAAAAAATTCGGGGAAAAATACGTAAAAGTTTCTGTTGCCAAGCAGAGGATCCAAAAATCGGTATCAAAACCAACGCAGCCCCGTCTTAACCTGGCGAGGCAGGCGGTTTTACCGTTGCCCGTGCCAGCTTTGGATACCGAAAAGCTTTTGAAAAAGTTGATGGAAAAAGCTGCCGAACGGGGCTTTGTTACCGAAGCGGAAATTTTGCACGCTCTGCCTTATTTTGAAGACGACATACCGGGCCTTGAAAAAGTTATGGATGCTTTGGAAAAGCGCGGTATAGAAATTGTGGAGCAGGAAGTGGCCAGCGTTTGGGAGCAGAACAAGGCGCCGGAGATTAAGGCGGACGAAAAGTTAAGCAAAGGAAAAAAGAGAAAACAGGATGACATGGTGGACGCGTTTGATTTGGGCGATATTTATGACGACTCCATCCAAATGTATTTGCGCGAAATCGGCAAGGTGTCTTTACTTAAAGGGGCCGAAGAAATTGAACTTGCCAAAAGAATCGGCAAAGGCGACGTGGCCGCGCGCAGGAAATTGACCGAAGCAAACCTTCGTTTGGTGGTTTCCATTGCCAAAAAATATATGGGCCGCAATTTAGGGCTGCTTGATTTAATTCAGGAAGGGAATTTGGGCCTGTTCCGCGCCGTAGAAAAATTTGACTGGCGCAAAGGGTACAAATTTTCCACTTACGCCACTTGGTGGATCCGCCAAGCCATTACCAGGGCTTTAGCCGACCAATCCCGCACCATCCGGATACCCGTTCATATGGTGGAAACCTTAAATAAATATGCGCAGGCCGAACGCTCTTTGGTGCAGGATTTGGGACGCGAGCCTTTGCCCGAAGAAATTGCCGCGGAAATGGGCATTGAGGTGGAAAAAGTTTATCATCTTAAAAAGATTTCCCAGGAAACGGTGTCTATAGATTCCCCGGTAGGGGAAGACGACGGTGAAGATTCGTCACTCGGGGATTTTATTGTGGATGAAGATACGACGAAGCCAAACGAAGTCGCTGGCAGGCAAATTTTAAAGGAATATGTTGGCAATATTTTGCAGGATTTAGATCCGCGCGAACAAAAAATTCTAAAAATGCGTTTTGGCTTGGAAGACGGCGTTACCCACACCTTGGAAGAAGTGGGGGAAGAGTTCGGCGTCACCCGCGAACGCATCAGGCAAATAGAAAGCAAAGCCTTGGAGCGCATCCGGGAACATATTGATATAGATAAGCTTAGAGATTATTAGGAAGAGATATTAATTGTGCAATTAAATCCGCCGCTAAACAGGCGGATTTATTATTGCTATTATTTAAGGATGACTCCCTTCCATGTCAAAATGGCACAAAATCTTTTTTTTGTTTTAATTTTGGAGATTTTGTCAGTTATCCACTTTCTATTCTTGCCAAATTTTTGGTATAGGGGTAAAATTAAGGCAGAAAGGAAAGTAATAGATGATTAACAGGTTCTGGTTTGCCAGCTAGCTTTTCCAAAGTCGCGAAAAGCCCTCAAGGCGGCTAAGCCTTAAGCATCTAGCATTAATCTAGAGAAAAAAGAAAATCGCATATGGGAAAAGCCAGTCTGAAATAATCCCCCTTACTCCATTTTAGGATAAGGGGGATTATTGTTTGTGTCTTGAATTAATCTCCAAAACAGTCTAAAATAAAAGCAAAACTATTATATAATACATTTCATAATCCAATATATGCCAACTCAAACCTACAACAACCGCAATATCCGCAAACTAATGAAAATGGCCGGCAAAAGCCTGGTCGTCAGCTTGCCTATTGAGTTCGTCAAGGAGCTGAAATGGAAACCCAAGCAAAAGGTGGTTATTGCTAAAAAAGGAAGGCATTTGACTATTAAGGATTGGAAAAAATAATGCCCCTGTCCTGGAACGAAATCAAAACCCGCGCTGTTGAATTTTCCAAAGAATGGGAAAATGAGAAGAGCGAAGATGCCGAAGCAAAGTCGTTTTGGGACGGCTTTTTTAATGTATTTGGCATGACCCGCAGGCGTTTGGCAAGTTTTGAAGTGCCGGTCGCATTGCGCGACAAAAAGTTCGGCTATATTGACTTGTTTTGGAAGGGTATGTTAATGGTGGAGCACAAGTCCAAAGGAAAAAATTTGGACAGCGCCCTTGCCCAGGCCAAAGGTTATTTTGAAGGTATTAAGGAAGAGGATTTGCCTCGGTATATTGTTGTTTCGGACTTTGAAAGAATTAGGTTTTACGATTTGGAAACAGGCAAACATACGGAATTTGAGCTAAAAGATTTGCAAAAACATGTACAGCTGTTCGGATTCATCGCTGGCTACCAAAAGCAGGAAATCCGCGAGCAGGATCCGGCCAACATTAAAGCCGCGGAATTAATGGCTGAACTGCACGACAGCATTTCTGAAGTCGGATATTATGGCCACCAGTTGGAAGTCTTTTTAGTCCGCATCTTGTTTTGTTTGTTTGCCGACGATACGGGAATTTTTTCCATTAAGGAACAGTTTTGGAATTACGTAGAATGGAAATCTAAAGAGGACGGCTCGGATATGGGTTCGCTTTTGTCTATGCTTTTTCAAGTCCTAAATACCCCAAACGAAAAAAGACAGAAAACTTTGGACGAAGAATTAACAAAATTTCCTTATGTAAACGGCGGCCTGTTTGCCGAAACCTTGCCGGTAGTCTCGTTTAACGGCGCGATGCGTAAAGCTCTTTTGGAATGTTGTAAATTTGACTGGTCAAATATCAGCCCCGCCATATTCGGCTCTATGTTCCAAGGAGTTATGGACAAAAAAGAGCGCCGGGCTTTGGGCGCGCATTACACTTCCGAAACCAATATTTTAAAGCTTATTAAGCCTTTATTTTTGGATGGACTTTGGGAAGAGTTTGAAAGCGTCAAACATAATAATCAAAAATTGCAGATTTTCCAAAAGAAAATCGCCGGTTTAAAATTTTTAGACCCTGCCTGCGGATGCGGCAATTTTTTGGTTATCGCATACCGCGAGCTACGGCTATTGGAGCTGGAAATTTTGAAGTTGCTTTATGGGCCGGGGAAAACAATCATCAAATTTAATATTCAAACAATTACCCAAGTTAGCCCGGAGCAGTTTTATGGCATAGAAATAGGGGAGTTTGCCGGGCGCATAGCCGAAACCGCGATGTGGCTGGTGGATCACCAAATGAATCAACTGGCCAGCCAAGCTTTAGGCCAATACTTTGTCCGCTTGCCATTAGATAAAGCGGCCCACATAAAAATTGGCAATGCTCTAACAACGGACTGGAAAGAAATAATCCAGCCTGAGGACTTAAATTACATTTTAGGAAATCCTCCATTTATCGGTAAAAAAGAACAAACCAAGGAACAAAAAGCTGAACTGGAACTTATTTTTTCAGATGTCGAAGGCAGCAATGTGCTTGATTATGTTACATGCTGGTATCACAAAGCAGTTGAGTATATGAAAAATAATACTTTGATTCGGACAGCCTTTGTTTCGACAAATTCAATTACGCAAGGGGAACAAGTAGGTGTTTTTTGGAACTATTTATTAAAAAATAGTGTTGTGGTTCATTTTGCCCATAGGACTTTTGCATGGGGAAATGAAGCTAGGGGTAAGGCCGGCGTACATTGCGTAATAATAGGTTTTGGACTATTTGATATTAAAGATAAAAGACTTTTTGAGTACGAAAATGTAAAATCAGAACCACATGCAACAAAAGTTTCTAACATAAATCCATATTTAGTCCCAGCTGAAAATATTTTGCTAAATCGTAGAAGTAAGCCATTGTCCCCAAAAACCGCAGAAGTCTCTTATGGGAGTATGCCCATAGATGAGGGGCGGCTTATTTTATCAGCCGAACAGAAAGAACATTTGGTAAAAGATGAGCCAAAAGTAAAAAACTTCATTCGTCAGTATATGGGCGGGGATGAATTTTTAAACAACATAAATCGTTATTGTTTGTGGCTAGTCGACTGCCCCCCAGAAATTTTAAGGCAAATGCCAAAGGTATTAGAACTTGTAGAATCAAATCGTAAATATAGGGAATCAAGCGGGCGAGAAGCAACACGTCGTTTGGCAAAAAAACCAGGACTATTTGGAGAAATAAGACAACCAGAAAGCAATTATTTGCTCATTCCAAAAGTATCGTCGGAAAACAGAAATTATGTTCCTATAGGCTTTTGCACCCCTGAGATTATTGCGAGCGGAACGGCTTTAATAGTTGCTTCTGCGGGATTGTATGAGTTTGGAATTTTACAATCCTTAATGCATTTTGCTTGGATGAGTGCTGTCTGCGGAAGACTTGAGAGCCGTTTTGTTTATTCCGCTGGAATTGTTTACAACAATTTTCCATGGCCGGAAAATCCATCAGCGGACAAAGTTAAAGCTATAGAACAAGCCGCACAAAATGTTTTGGATGTTAGGTTAAAATATCCAACCAGTTCGCTTGCCGACCTATACGACCCGCTTACAATGCCTGCAGACCTTGTAAAAGCCCATCAAGATTTAGATAAAGCCGTAGATTCCGCCTATACCCGCAAAACCTTCGCCACCGACGCCGAGCGGTTGGAATTTTTGTTTGAGCTATATAAAAAATATACAAAATAAAAGACCGCAGCTATTTTGGCCGCGGCCCTTTTAAAGTTTTGATTTCATTTTGGATTTTTAATCTTTTATTCTCTGGTTTTTGGAGAGATTTTGTAAGCGTAAATATAGCAAGTACTATCATCTCCGCCGCCAGAACCACCCTTTACGCCTTTGTTAAGAAAGTATATCTCAATTTGTCTTACTATATCGGTATGTAGGGGAGTGTTCCAGTATATATTTGGTATAGTTTGGTCGAACTCCATGGCCGTTAATTAGTCTATCGTTTGGGTCGGCTGCTATGCCAATATAGAACTCCGAGTAGTATTGGCCATTTTTACCCATAAAGCTTTCAAAAGCTTCAATTATTGCTTGGCTCATATTGTTAAAGAACTGTTAATTATTAAGATTTATTTTACTTGCCGCGAGCCATGAAATCTACTTCAACTTCTTCTTTTATCTTTTTGTGGGCATCAAAGCTCACCGGCTCGCCGTCTTTGGTCCTGAAAGCGACAGTAACAGGTTCTTTAACGGCCTTTTCAGCCATAAACTTCACATGATGTTTATGCATGGTTTTTTGCTCCTTTCTTAGCAATATTAATAATAAAATTTTGGTTTCGGTCTTTTACGGCCTCCGCCATATTTATAATTATAAGCGAAATTCTGAAATCCGTCAAGTATTAAGGAGTTATTGCATTTATAAATTAAATATGTTAGCATAAAGTATGCACAAAATCCAAGAAAAGCTGCTTGAGCTGTCAAAAACTGAAAATTTGGCTAAATTAAGTCTTAGGGATATGGCAAAAGCCATCGGCATGCCTTTAGAATCGCCTCAAAAAATTAAGCACCATTTATTGCAATTGCAAAAAAAGGGCTTTTTATCTATTGATAGAGCCAAGGGTGTTATGGAAAAGGCGGCATCTACCCCTGGTTGGGCAAAGGGACTACTTGAAAAATCTGCCAAGCTTTTTTCCATTCCCATTATTGGGATGGCGAACTGCGGGCCGGCAGAAATTTTTGCGGAACAAAATTTTCAGGGATTTTTAAAAGTTTCCAGTAAATTAATTCACAAATCCAAGCCGGATGGTCTTTATGCAATAAAAACAGACGGCTCGTCTATGAATAGGGCGATTATTGGCGACAAAAGTTTAGAGGATGGTGATTATGCCATTGTTGATAGTAAAGATAGAAGCGTCGAGACTAATGATGTCGTTTTGGCAATCATAGACAACAAAGCCACGATTAAACGATTTATAGACGATAAGAAAAATGGACAAGTGGTTTTAAAGGCCGACTTTTCATTTGACTACGAGCCAATTTATTTGCACCCCGATGACGAATTTTTTATTAATGGCAAAGTTGTTGGGGTAATTAAAAACGGCTAAGAATATTTATGGAAAACAAAATAAGCCAAAAATCTTTAGTATCGTTTATTGACGCAAGCGGGACGTTGGGCCCGAATGACAGGTATTTTGGAGTTGGTATGCTTACTGTTGAGTTACCAGGGCCCCTTACTGACAAATTACATCCGGTTTTCCAAAGAGTTATGGCAATTTCTCAAGCAAACCGAAATCAAGCAATAGAGGCACTTATAAAGGCTGACAGAAAAGACGAAGTTATTACTATGCTCAAACAAAGCAAGCGTTTTGAACTGAAATTTGACCGCGTTACCCCAGTAAAATTTGAGCAATACAAAGAAATGATCAGGATTTTTTTAAATTATCCGGGAAATCGTTTTGTGACCATGGTTGTAGACCGGCAACATCCCAGTTACGACAAAAACCATTTTAGTTCCACTTGGGAAGCTTATACCAGTTATGTAGCAGTTTTAGTCGCAAACGAGTTATCCCATCTTCCGAACAAGGAGATGTTTGTGGTATTGGATGAGCTTCCTAAACCTAAAATTATCTTGCAAAGTTTAGAAGAAGTGATAATGCAAAAAGTTGATAAGCGATGTGGGGAAAAATATCCCAATGTAAAAATTTGTGAGTTTAAAAATGCAATTAGAATTGAAAGCCATTCTAACTTGCTAATGCAACTTTGCGATGTCCTTTTGGGAGCGGTAACGTTTGACTACAAGCAGTCTTCGGGGAAACTTTCTGACAAGCTGCAGAATAGGAAGGAAGAGGTTGTAAAAATTTTGAGGCAAGGTTTAGCCCAGCCTCGGCTTGATAAGCCATTTAAAGTAGAAACGCCTGTTTACTTTCAAATATGGCATCCGGCATGGCACAAATAAAAAAAGGGGAGAGCGACAAGTAACCGCGTCCCCTTTACTTTAAATAAATTTTGAAATCCGGTAGGCCTAATGCCTACATACATAGTGTATAATGTTCGTTCACCTTTGTCAAGCGCACTAAATTATAAATTGTCCACAAGGCTTAAAACCATGTCCGAAGAAGATAGCCAAAATTTATCCGCAGATATGCCAACTAATCCGCTTTCGGAGCCGGTTGATTCAGCTTCTGCGGAAATTCCCGTTACATCTCCATCTGATGATAATGTAAAGCCGGCGGGCGATGCCGCTGATTTGCCAGCCGATGGCGCGCCTGTAACAATACCAACAAGCCAAGACGGCGCTGCGGTTGAGCCCGCGCCTTTGAATAATAATCAGCCTGATGCAGGCAGTGAGCCGGCAAGCCTTCCGACCCAGCCTTCAGTAGGGCAAACTTCCCAGCCTACAGCTCCTCAAACTTCACCGGCTTCTTTCGTCGCCTCGCGGTTTGCGGAAGGAATGCACAACTGGAAACAGCATTTGCTGGAAGCGCTGGCAAAAAAACAGCAGCGCAAGCAGGAAGAGCAAATTCAGGTTTTGGCTTTGGCCGAAAAGCACAACGGCAGCGTTACTAATAAACAAGTTCAAACAGCCTTGCGTTGCACCGAGCTTACCGCTTACAGGTATTTATCGTCTTTGGAAAAGCAAGGCAAGCTTAAAAGAGTTGGCGGACACAACACGCCGAAGTATGAATTGGTAAAGTAAGGTTATATAATCTATTCTATAATAAAACCGCCTCTTACCCGCTAGTTGGCGGATTACTCGGGGGCGGTTTTATAAATATTGGGCTTGAGTTTTAAAAGAATTTGTAACCAATCATCTTATAAACCAGTTTGGCGGCCAGAAAATCAGGATGATGCAAATTTTTGACGGGAGCAAGCTCCACCACATCCGCGCCCAAGACAGTTTTGGATTTATAGACGGCTTTTAAGATTTCCAAGGTCGGCCACCACAGCAGGCCGCCGGGTTCGGGAGTGCCGGTGGACGGCATTATGGAAGGGTCAAACGCGTCCAGGTCAAAACTGATAAAAACATTGCGGGTAGGGATGGCGCGGACCACGTCAACCGGAGAAAATTTGTCCCAAGCCCAAAAAGTTTTTATTTTGTCGCGATATTTTTTGCGGAAAGCCATTTCGCCGTTTTGGTCGCTGAGGCTGCGGACGCCGACCTGTACCAATTTGGCAACGGGATACTTTGACAAGACCTGGCTCATTACCGCGCCGTGGCTGTAGGCCGAGCCGATGTAGTAATCAAGCCGCGTATCCGAATGTGCGTCAAAATGCAGGACCGTAAAGTTTTTGTATTTTCTGCATAGGCCTTTAACCGTGCCTTGGGTTAAGGAATGCTCCCCGCCCAAAACCACCGGAAATTTTTTATCGGCAACAACCTTGCTAACATGCTTTGCCAAGAGTTCAATTGCGGGTTTTTGTTGTTTTGGGATCCTTGGCTCTTTAAGCGTGGCAATGCCGCAGCGGAAAAAAGGTTTTAATGCCCGCTCGTCCAAAATTTCCATATAGTGGCTGGCGTCAATAATTGCCTTGGGCCCGTTTTTTGTGCCACGGCCGTAAGAAACCGTATTTTCCAGGCCAAAAGGAATAACCGCCGCCTTGGCTTTGCCGTAGGGGACTTGGAAACCTTTTCCCTGGTTTATTCCCAAAAAGCCATTTTTCATTGTTGAAAATTTCATAAATGGTTGTTGCTTATTGCATTGAAAATTTATCAAGGTTAATCTCGGCATAACTTTTGGCTATCTGGTCCGCGTCCTTTAGCAATGCCGCGTCGTGAGTGGTGGTTAAGGCAATGCATTTCATGCCCGCATTTTTGGCAGCCATTACCCCGTTGACCGCGTCTTCTATTACCAAACAATTTTCCGGCGCCTCGCCTAGTTGCCGGGCGGCGTGCAAAAAAATATCTGGCGCGGGTTTGGAAACGTTGTTTACGTCTTTTAAGAAATACACGTGTCCGCCGAATAGGTCAGTTAAATGCAGCTGGCCGTCGGCAATCCGGAATAATTCCAAAACCGAAGAAGTGGCAATGGCCGTTTTATAGCGGTTCTTAATGCCGGCAAAAAAATCCAAAAATCCCGGAACAAAAGCTACCTCGCGGTAATATTTTTTAATTACGGCTAGGCGCCCATCGGCCAGCTCCGCGGTTTTGCCGCCAAAGCCGTAAAGTTTCTGCATTACCTTAATGCCTTGGTCCAGCGGCTTGCCGGTAAGCAAATGGCGGTATTTTTCCGGCTCGTCCGTGACGCCGTGCTTGGAAAAAAATTCGCGGTCGCCCTGTTCGTAAAGCGGTTCGGTGTTTATAACTACGCCGTCGGCATCAAAAATAACGGCTTTAAATGGGCGATATTTATCGGTTATTTTATTAACCATACCTTATTTTAGCAGAAAGCTCGGATTTATGCTATAATTAAAATAGATAGATTTTTTCTTAAATTTTACATTGAATGTTAGCAGAAATTAGAGACAGTATTATAGGCTGGCTTTATCGCAGTATTTTAAAGCCGGTTTTCTTTTTGTTTGACCCCGAAAGAATCCATGACCGGATGATTTTGACGGGTAAAATTTTAGGCAGTAATCCCATAACCCGCGGGTTAACGGGCTTGATGTTTGGCTACCAAAATCCGATGCTGGAGCAGAATCTTGCGGGGATAAAGTTTAAAAATCCGGTCGGGCTGGCCGCGGGATTTGACAAGGAGGCGCATATAGGGGCAATTTTGCCCGGCGTGGGCTTTGGTTTTGAAGAAGCCGGCTCGATTACCGCCCTGCCGTTTGAAGGCAACCCGCGTCCGTGGATGTGGCGGCTGCCCGAATATAAGGCATTAAGGGTTAACTATGGCTTAAAGAGTTCCGGCGCGCCGAATGTCCATAAATTTCTTTTGGGGAAGAAGTTTGATTTTGCCTTGGGCCTCAGCCTGGCCAAAACCAACTCCAAGGCCACGTCCGAGGTGCCGGCGGGCATTGAGGACTATTTTATCAGCTATAAAATATTTCAGGACATTGGCGATTATTTTACCATTAACATCAGCTGTCCCAATACTTGCGAGGCCAGCCCGATTTTTGCCCAGCCCGAAAATTTTGATTTGCTTTTAGCCAAGCTTTTTTCCATTTCCAAAAGCAAGCCGGTGTTTGTGAAGCTGTCGCCCGATTTGGAGGAGGGCCAGCTAACGGGAATTTTGGAAATCGGGAATAAGTATCCGCTGGATGGTTTTATTTGCACCAATTTAACCAAGAATAACGTTTTTAACCATGAAGGCAATGGCGGGTTTTCCGGTAAGGCCGTGGAGGAGCTGTCCAATCAAATGTTATCAAAGGTTTACAGGTTTTACGGCGGCAAAAAAATTATTATCGGCTGCGGCGGAGTATTTTCCGCCGAGGATGCCTACAAAAAAATCAAGCTGGGAGCCTCCCTTATTCAATTAATTACCGGAATGATTTACGAGGGTCCGCAGTTAATAGGCGAAATTAACAGGGGTTTAGTAAAACTTCTCAAAAAGGACGGTTATAAAAACATTTCCGAAGCGGTTGGTGTGGACATAAAGGCGTAGTCGTGTTATTATTGACAACATGGAAAATATTATTGAAGTAAAAAATTTGAGTAAGAAATTCGGTGACTTTGTTGCCGTAAATAATATTTCTTTTGAGGTTAAAAAAGGGGAAATTTTTGCTTTTTTAGGGCCAAACGGCGCGGGGAAGTCCACGACCATAAAAATGCTTACCACTTTGCTTAATCTCACTTCCGGCAGCATAGAGTTAAACGGTCATAACCCCGTAAAAAATTCCAATGCGGTGCGACATTCGTTTGGCATTGTTTTTCAGGACCCCAGCCTGGATGATGAATTAACGGCCTGGGAAAACATGGAATTTCACGGCGTGCTTTACGGCGTGGAGAAAAGCTTGCGCCGCAAGAGAATCCAGGAACTAATGAATTTTGTCGAACTTTGGGACAGAAAGGACAGCTTGGTTAAAGAGTTTTCCGGCGGCATGAAGCGCCGTTTGGAAATCGCGCGCGGCCTTTTGCACCATCCTAAGGTTTTATTTTTGGATGAGCCGACTTTGGGGTTGGATCCTCAAACCCGCAACCACATGTGGACGTATTTGCAGGAGCTGAACAAAAGCGAAGGCATTACCGTATTTTTTACCACGCATTATATGGAAGAGGCCAGCCGCATTGCCCAGCGCATTGCCATTATTGACCACGGGAAAATTATTGCTACCGGCTCTTCCGAGCAGCTGCAGCAGCAGACCCAGACCGATTCTTTGGAAGACGCGTTTTTAAAGCTTACGGGCGACGTGATCCGCGACCAGGATGCCAGCGCCACCGACCGGCTGCGGACGCGCAGGCAGCAGCGGGGCGGAAATAGGAGATAAAATTCGAAATCCAAATATCGAAATTCGAAACAATATCTAAATTATAAATTAGAAATTCAAAATCTAGGGTTTAGAACATTTAAATTTAGATATTGGAATTTGTTTCGTATTTAGTGCTTCGAATTTCGAATTTGATAATTATTTAGTTTTTACTTATGAAGACTATATATATAATGTGGCTTAGGGAACTTAAGCGCTATTTGCGCTCCCGCTCCAGAATTATAGGCTCGTTGGGGCAGCCGCTGCTTTTTTTGCTGGCTTTGGGCTACGGCCTTGGCGCAACTTTCCAAAAAGCCGGGGAGGGCAACTATATTAATTTTTTGGCTCCCGGAATTATCGGCATGACCATTATTTTTACTTCCATTTTTTCCGGCATCCAGGTTATTTGGGACCGCCAGTTCGGGTTTTTAAAGGAAACCATGGTCGCGCCGGTCTCGCGCTTTAATATTATGATAGGGCGGACTTTGGGCGGGGCAACCATAGCGACTATCCAGGGGGTCATAGTTTTTTGTCTGGCCTTAATTCCCGGCTTTCGCCCCTATAATTGGGCGCTGGTTTTTCCCGCTATTGTCGTAATGCTTTTGGTGGGAACCATGTTTACGGCTTTGGGCACGGCCATTGCTTCCCAGCTGGAAGACATGCAGGGTTTCCAGCTGATTATGAATTTTTTGGTCATGCCGCTGTTCTTTTTGTCCGGCGCGCTGTTTCCGCTTTCGGGCCTGCCGGCGGTTTTAATTGTGATTACCAAGTTTGACCCGCTGTCTTACGGCATAGACGCTTTTAGGGTGTTGCTTTCCAATTCCGGACATTTTAGTTTAGGCCTTGATATTTCCGTTTTGGCCGTGATTACTCTAATTTTCTTGTCCGTCGGAAGTTATTTGTTTTCCAAGATACAGATATAGATCACAGATACACAGATGAAAACTGATGGCACAGATATAAAACACAAAGCATTCCGAATTACACGGGATGCTTTTTTATTTCAGGTTTATGTGGCGGTTGCTTGAGGACAGCCCTCTGGCATCAAAACTATGATGTTATAAAAACAATTAATGAATGCTGCGCGATCATCTTTTGAAAGCCGGATTTGGGCCAGAGGACTGTCCTCAAGCGCGTGACCTTAGCCGTACTAAAAAGTTGGAAATTTATCGTTTAAATTGTTATGATTAATGTATGGGAAAGGGAAAAAAGTTTTATGCGGTTTTAGTCATTGCCGCTTACTTAAGCGCGGGCTTTTATGCGGCGCCGATTTTCGCGCAGGTTTCCGGTAGTTCTTCGGACTCCGCGGCGGTACAGCAGCAGCTTCAGCAGCAGCTTCAGCAGATAGAAAATCAAATCCAGGGGCTGCAGCAGCAGTTGGCGCAGACGCAGGCGCAAAAAAACACTTTGGCCAATAAAATTAAGCAGCTAAAAAAGCAGCAGGCGCTTTTGAATTTGCAGATTCAGGCCACAAACTTGCAGGTCAGCCAGCTGGGCGACCAAATTACGGCCACCCAAAATTCCATAACGCAAAACAATGCCCAAGTCCAGAATCTGCAAAACCAGATTGCCGGCGTAATCCAGGCCATAAACCAAAATGACAATTACCCGTTTATATATACCGCGCTTAGCCAGCAAAGACTTTCCGATGTTTTTACGGTTTACCAAGACTACGCTCAAGTTTCCCAAGGTTTGAGCTCGCTTATAGACCAGCTCAATTCGGCCAATACCCAGCTTGCCCAGCAGCAGCAGGCTTTAGCCGACCAGCAGCAGGGGGCGCAAAATTTACTGTCTATAAAAATTTTGCAGCAAAATCAGCTGACGGGAAGCGTTAATGACCAAAACATTTTGCTTTCGCAGACCAAAGGCAGGGAGGCGGACTATCAGGCAACCCTTAGTGATACGCAGGCGCAGGCTGTTGCCATCCGCAGCCGTTTGTATCAGTTGCTCGGCGTATCAACCCAAATTACTTTTGGCCAGGCGGTGCAAATTGCCCAGTGGACAAAAGGCTCTACCGGTATTGACCCGGCTTTTTTGCTGGCGATTTTAACCCAGGAATCCAATCTTGGGCAGAATGTCGGTACTTGCAACCGGCCCGGGGATCCGCCAAGTAAAAGTTATAAAGTTGTGATGAATTCCACGCGGGACATTCCGCCGTTTTTGCAAATTACCCAAAGCCTTGGGATGGATCCGGATATTACTCCCGTGTCGTGCCCCATGAAAGATTCCAAAGGAAACCAAATCGGCTGGGGCGGGGCCATGGGACCGGCGCAGTTCATTCCTTCCACCTGGGTCGGCTATAAAGACAAGGTTGCTCAGCTGACCGGCCACAGCCCTGCTAACCCGTGGGACATCCGCGACGCTTTCGCCGCCGCCGCCATAAAACTGACTTCCAATGGGGCCGACGGGACTTATCAGGGGGAGTGGAACGCGGCCATGCGCTATTTTTCCGGTTCCACGAATTCCAAGTATAGCTTTTATGGAGACAGTGTTATGCAGACAACGGCCAAGTATCAGAGCGACATCAGCGCTTTATCCAAGTGAGCATGGTAAAACAGGGGACACCTCTTCCAGAGGTGTCCCCTGTTTTGGTGATAAATTAGCGTTGTTTTATGCGGACCCAAACATGCTGCCACCACAGTGAGGCGTGGTCAAAGTAAGGGTGCGAACTTGGCACGTATTGCCAAAGAGCCCAGGCCGCTATCGCAATAAAGGCCAGCCAGGTCAAAGATCCAAAAAATCCGTGGTGATGGCAGCAGGGCTTTTGGCCTTCTTGGTAAGCGTGCCACCTTGCGGCTTTAATCGGCCACAGCACAAAGCTTAAGATGCAAAACCAAGCCAGTATGGCAATCCAAAGCGGAATGGAAGCCGGCAGAAGTAACCCAAAAACCATGCCGTGTTTTATTATACTAACCAGGCCAAAAAGCCAAATTATTGAAAGTATCGTAATCAGTAATCCCAAAAAAGGCGTGGGAAAGCGGTGATGGTTTTCGGCATAATATTGGGCTTTGGCCGCCCATTTTTCCTGCCTCATTCTTTCCCTGGTCTGATGGCGATTTTCCCTGGCTTCTTTTCGCCACTTCCTGAATTCACTTCTCCATTTATTTCTTTCGTCTTTATCGGAAAATCTAGCATACTCTTCTTTGGCGCGGTTAACCAGATCCTGGGCGGTAAAGGGTTGGCCGAAAGCAGCGGCAAATTCCGCCGGATTTTTGGCTGACGGCAGGACTATTGCCATAATAATATAAACCACAATCCCGATGCCGTGTGTTATTAAAACCAACAAAACGAACGCGAGCCTGACCAACGTGACATCCATATTAAAGTAAGCGGCCAATCCCGTGCACACGCCGCTTATCATTGCGCCTTCGCGGATTTTATATAATTTTTTAACAGTCGAAGAGGTTTTTGGCGCTTCCTGGTTTTGACTACCGGCTGGTTCATCCGTGGTAGCCTGCACCGGACCCATTTCCTTTATAACTTCTTCAACTTCTTTTTCTACAACCACTGTCTTACCCGAATTTAAAAACCTGCCGAACTTTTCGCCCAAAGACTGCTCCAAATCGGAAATTATTTCGGTCTTGTCGGGATCTTGGGCAAGTTTTGTTTCGGCTTCATCCAAATACGCGCGCAGTTTGTTGTAGCCCGGCTCTTCCAGCTGGAAGGCCCGCCCGTGCAAATGTATGGTAATTACTTTGTTCATAGGGTTGGGTTTTTAATAGTTAAATCTAATCGGTTCCAATAATCAATTAAACTTTTCAACTGCTCCTGCCCTTTGGCCGTGAGACGGTAATATTTGCGCGGCGGCCCGGCCTCACTTTCCACCCACTCGTATTCTACCGCGCCTTCCCTGCGGAGCCGGCTGAGCAGGGGATACAAAGTTCCTTCCTGGGTGGCAAATTCGGTTTTACTAAGTTTCTGTAAAATATCCGCCGCGTAAACTTGGGCTTGGCTAATAATTTTTAAAACCACCAGTTCCAGCAGGCCTTTACGGATTGGTCCTAATTTTTCTTGGATGTCCATACAATATGCTACCTTTCTATATAAAGGTAGCATATCATAAAAATGTAGTCAAGTATTAATTCCGTTAGCTATGTGGATATTAAAAAACCTCTTATAAATATAAGAAATTTTTCTATCTAAACTGGCTTAAATTTGGTTTGGAATTTGGGATTTTTTATTTTTTATTATTTGCCATGCTCCAATACCGGCCGCTATTAAAGCGGCAACCCCACCTACCACCAAGCCCCACCTGGGGCCTGCGTGCTCGCCGATAAAGCCGATAATCGGCCCGCCAATGGGGGTGGAGCCTAAAAACGCCATAGTCCATAAAGACATAACCCGGCCGCGCATGCTGGGCTCGCTTTCCAATTGCAGGGTTGTATTTCCGATTGACGTGAAGTTTATGGAGAAAAATCCGACAAGCATCAGGGCCGCCAGGGCCAGGGTAAAGGAAGGCGCAATGGCGGCTAAAAGCATAGTAGCGCCAAACAGCCAAGCCGCGTTGACCAGCATACCGGGTTTGATTTTTTTCCGGCTGGCGGTATAAAGGCCGCCGGCTATGGAGCCAAGCCCCATGGCAACGGTCAAGGCGGCGTAAGTGCCCGCATTGCCGTGAAAGGTAAACTGGGCGACCAGCGGCAAAATTATGTTGAATTCATAAGTCAGGGTGCCGATTATGGCCATCATCAGCAAAGTTTCCCGTAAAATTTTATTGGATTTAATATAGCGGAAGCCTTCCGTAAGCTGGCCTTTTTTACGTTCGGCCATTGGAGCCGGGTTAAGTTGTTCGGCGGTCATCATAAACAGGGCAAATAGCACGGCAATAAAAGACAGGGCATTGATAAAAAAACACGGCGCTAACCCCAAACCGGCAATAATTCCGCCGCCAATAGCCGGACCGATGACACGGGCCAGATTTACCTGAGTGGAATTTAAGGAGATAGCGTTTTGCAGGCTGTCCTTGCCCACCATTTCAAAAATAAAAGTTTGGCGGGTGGGGTTGTCTATGGTATTAACAGAGCCGAGCAATACGGCCAAAACATAAACCATCCATAATTGGACGCTTGCCGTAGCTACCAAAATTCCCAAAATTAGTGCCAAAATTGCCGAAGCGCTTTGGGTAAAGTATAAAAGTTTGCGTTTGTTAAATAAGTCGGCGACAATGCCGCCAAACGGGGCAAAAAATAGCATCGGCAAAAATTGCGCGGCGGTAATAAGCCCCAGCTGGGTGCCGGAATTGGTCATTTTTAAAACCAGCCAGGTTTGCCCAATGGTCTGCATCCAGGTGCCGCATAAAGAAACCGCTTGGCCAAAAAAATACAGGCGATAATTGCGGATTTTTAGGGAGGCAAAAGTTTGATGGCCGATTTTTTTTATTTTATGGTGCATGGTTTATTTTAAAATATCCCAAAATTTATATTTTGGATATGTGCTCATTTTATTTTAACGCAAAAACTAAAAAACTTCAATAAGCACGGGGTTGATTTTTTGCAGATAAAAAGCTATAATTAAGGTAATTAAATTTTATTTAAAAGGTCTTAAGGCAACCTTTAAAATTAATTTTTTAGTTTGTCAATAATATGTTAAAAGGATTTAAGGATTTTATTTTGCGCGGCAACGTGGTGGATTTGGCCGTAGGCGTGGTTATGGGCGCGGCTTTCGGCACGGTAGTTGCCGCCATTGTCAAAGATCTGTTAACTCCGCTGGTCGGAGCCATAGCCAAGGTCCCGAATTTTTCCAATTTGGCGTTTACCATAAACGGCAGCAAGTTTATGTACGGCGATTTTGTTAACGCGCTAATCGCGTTTTTGCTGGTCGCGGTTTCGGTGTATTTTTTTGTGGTGCTGCCCGTTAACACTTTAATGGCCAAGGTCAAAAGAAATCCGCCGAGCGATCCGACCACAAAAAAGTGCCCGCAGTGTCTAAGTGAAATCCCCATTGGCGCCAAGCGCTGCGCTTTTTGTTCCCAGCCGCTTATTTAAAAGAACTATAAAAAGCACCCCGGTAAATATAGAGGCGCTTTTTAAATGCTTAATGAGGTTTCCTACTCGTTTGAATAGACTGCAAAAGCTAAACTGGTCTCTGCCATATAGAAGTCGTTTGCGTATTTTTGGTAATCACTCGCTGCGCATTCCCCCTGCAAAATAACCAGCAAATTATTTTGCCCTTTATAGCCGTAATATCGGGAAATGTAATCCGCACCATCATCGCCTTTGTATTGAATTATTGCGTCTAAAGCATTGACGTTTTGGGAAGATATAACCCGTTGGTTTAAAATTTTTAAACTTTTTGAATCATAGGTTTGATGGATTAAATTATCCATCATTTGAGCGGGGGTCTGGCCGTTATCCATCGGGGTTACGGCAATGTAAATGCGCGGTGCTGGCTCTTGCCCCGGGCCTTTAAAATATCCAATCTGTTCAACTTCTCCCGCTTTGGGCAAGTGGTCGCCCGTTTGGTTTACGGCGTGCCAGTCTTTATTGAGGAATATTGTAAAGTGGAATTCTCTTAGGGGCGACAAATCATCGTTGTAACTTAGGTAATGCTGGGTTGCATAATCTTGCGGGATGTCTAATGTGAGAGGGTATTGTTCTTGGTTCATATTTTGATTTTGGTTGTTTTGTGAAGGTTGTGATAGCGAAGATGTATTTGAGGCGGATTTATTACACCCCGCCCCCATAATAAAAATCAATGGAAGTGTTAAAAGTATTTTTTTCATTTGGTTGTAATTTAACCACCTTGCTTATATTATATAATTTTCGTGATAAATATGCAAAATTATTTGGGGATAACATAAAATGATTTTACGGGAAAAGGTGTTATAATAAGCTTAAATAAGATTATTTATAACAAGAAATAAATAATAATGGGAAAAAGATGATCTCTTATTTCATCCCATTTTTAGCAGTTGTAGTCTTTATTTTGGTAATTTTCATTATAAGGCGCCATTACATTGCTAAAGCGGAAAGAATTAAGTCAGCCCCGTTTAATCTACCCGCAGTTATTCCCGATGAAGGGGTAGAAGTTCCTATCTATGCAGCCGGTGGGACCTTAAAAAATACCGGACTTTTAGGGTATTCTTCAAATAATATTTCAGTCAAATTAAAACTTTTCCCTGATTATATAAATTATAAAGTAACCACAACCAGCAAAAAAAATTATGGGAATATTGAACAAGTAAACGTCATTAAAATTGATGGGGCATATAAAGGGCTTTCTTTTTTCCCTAGGTTATTGACCGGTATGCCTTATGATGAAGCCATATTACTGACATTTAATAATGATATTCGCGGGTTAAGCTTTTATCCATATTCGCAAGACATTACTATAAAGCTTCTGCAATTTTTTAGGCAAAAAGGCGTGCGCTTATCTGATGCGGCTAATAGCTTGGTTGAGAATGCCAAGTAGGGGTATAATGAATTTGCAAGGTAGTAAAAAAACAATATAAAAAACTAAAAATTGATTAATTTTATGCTAAAAAACATTTTTTATATTAGCCTTGCCATAGCTATTGCTGATATAATCGCATTCTTTTATTTTACTTCCCGGTCCTATCAGCTCAGTCACACACAATGGTTTGCGGGTTTTTCAGAGACCATTACTACCTTGGGTATACTTGGCGTGTTGTTATTGTGGTGGATTGTTTATTTTATTTTAACCAAGGATTTTGCCGGCATCTGGGTATCGTTGATTTTGTTGTTGATCGTAGGAGGCTACTTCGTTAACTATCAGTTACAGACCAGCGCACAAAAAAATCAGGAAAAAACCGACAAATTAGCCTGGTTGGCTAAAGCGGAAAATAAGGAATATGTTTCAGATAAACTTGGTATTTCTTTTAAGTATATTTCTGAAAGTGAGTTTGGTGGAAAGGTAAGCATTCGGGAAGATGGGGATGTTATTACGGTTACTTCAGAAAAAGGCCAATATGATGGCGGAGCCTTAAAAGTTTTTACCAAGGACGCCAAAACTAGCTTATTTGATTATTTGCAAATAAAATATGGCAAACTTTACCCAAATTGCCGTTTTAGCCAGTTTGTTACGGATAATTTGAATGGTTGGACACCACATTTCCCAGAGAATTATTCCATTGTGGTAATGTATAGAAAAATATCGGAAGATGATTGTCCTAAGATTGGCGTTGAAGTGGAACACCAAACAAGCATTCAAAATTATTTTATTTTGGACAACAATCACCCTGCCAAATATATATTTCTGTCGCTGCCTGATTATCCAATAGAGGCCTATAAACCAAAAAGTGAACAGGATTTCCCGCCAAAATGGTTTGAGACTATTGTTTTTAAATAATTTTTAATAATCCAATGAAAAAGATATTATTGTTTTCCAGCATTAGCGCGGTTGTGGTGTTTGCTGTCAGCTATGTTATTTTTTACCGTTCTTTGCTTTTACAGCAGCCTAAAAATGGCGTTTTTCCGGAAAATTTTACCTCTAATCCGCCGTCATCCGCTTGGCTTCCGGCGTTGCCGTATGCAATAGTTGTTTTTATACTAGTTTTTTTGATTATGTGGTTGTTAAGCCGTAAATAAAATATATGGACAAAGCGGCTGATAGCAGTATTTGGAATGCGTTTGTCGCAAGCATAAAAATAAAATAAAAGATGGCAGTAATTTTTATGGGATTTTAAAGAGTCAACTATGGCTGATCCGGCCACAAAAAAGTGCCCGCAGTGTCTAAGTGAAATCCCCATTGGCGCCAAGCGCTGCGCTTTTTGTTCGCAACAATTAACCGTATAATGTATAATTAGAGCAGCGAGTTGAGGACAGTCCTCTGGTTTCAATAGCGCTTCGTATTAGAGGACTGCCCTCAACCATATTTTATTTACCCCGTTAGAAGTTCAAACATTTAAATAAGAAGTTTCTAAAGAGGAAATAAAATTCTAAAATTAATTTAAAAATATGAATACTTTCAACGGGGTGAGCAAACAAAAAAGCTTAGTCATTTTAGGAGCAGTTTTGGGTATTGTATTTTTTATCATCGGTTTTATTTACGCCACGCATCCGGCAGGCAGCTTGCCGACATTTTTTCCGGGCTATTCCATTGCGGCAACCGACATCCACACCAAACACAGCATCGCCGCCTTCATTGCCGGAGTCGCCTGTTTTATTTTTGCCTGGTTTAAAAGCGGCCCGAAGAAAAGTTAAATATATAGAAAAATAACCCTGTTTCTGTTTCTTGCTAGAGGCGGGGTTATTTTTGGTGTATATATGGTCTTATTGAAATTATACTCCCAGATCCCTTGTCCTGCTGGGGTGTTGCATCTTTCTTAATGCTTTAGCCTCAATCTGTCTTATTCTCTCTGTACTTACATCAAAATCTTCGGCAACCTCTTTTAAAGTGTGTTCCTTTTCATAGGGAGGCAAGCCATGACGCATTCTTAATATTTTTTCTTCACGCGGTTTTAGAGTTTTTAGTGCCCTATCAAGCTTTTGTGCTAACTCCTGTCTTTCCGCTAATAAGTGGGGGTTAGACGCGGGGGAGGGATCAATAGTTTCGTCGGCTTCTTTGAGTGTTACATAATCTTTTTCAGGAATTTTGAAAGGATTTTTAGCTTTGCTTCTATAGTGCCTTGAAATCCAGTTTAACACCTGCCCTTTTAGATATTCAGCAACATAACTTTCTATTTGATTGTCTGCCAGGCTAAAGTCAATATTTGGGTTTCTAAGTAAAGCCAAAAAGACGTTTTGAACCAAATCTTCCGCGAGCTCCGGTCTGTCGGTTTCTATGGGAGGTACTTTTTTAAGCAATAATAAAGTAGTGGCAAACTTAATATATTGTGCTCGTTTTCTTTCAAACAAGGCTCCAAGTTGCCTTTCGTATTCATTATTAATTTTTTCTTGACCTCCCGATAGTATTTCGTCCATAAAGATAGATTTAAAATTAAATTATCTAAAATATAAAATAATTGAATAAACTACCCCCGCGGCCGCGCAATAAACGGCAAAGGGGGTTAGTTTGTTTGTGTGGAAAAATTTAACCAAAAATTTTACCGAAAAATAAGCGGCTACGGCGGCGGCGACTGCGCCGGCCAGGGACGGGCCGATTAAATAATAATTTTGGGGCTTAAAAAAATCCGGCAGGCTTAGCGCCGCGGCCGCGCCGATAATCGGCGTGGCTAACAAGAAGCTGAACCTGGCGGCGTCTTCGTTGGACAGGCCGACTAACAGGGATCCGGCCATAGTGGAACCGGAGCGCGAGAGGCCGGGGATTAGCGCCAATATTTGGCTAAGGCCCACCTTTATGGCCTGCCACCAGGAAAGTTTGGCAATCTTGTTGTAAGACTGTTGGCCGTTGTTGTTTTCCGGCGCTTTTTTCCTTAAGATTTCCGCGCCGTAAAGTATGACGCCGTTGACTATCAAAAAAAGCGCCGCGATTTTAGGGGAAGCAAATAGGTTTTGCAAACTTTCTTTAAAAAGTAAGCCCAAGATTCCGGCAGGGATTGTACCCACCACCAACAGCCAGCCGACTTTGGCCCAGGCATCATCATTTTTAATTTGCCTTTGCGCCAAGGAGCGTCCCAGACCTTTTATAATATTCATCCAATCCTTCCAAAAAAACACAAACAGCACCAACGCGGTGGCCAAATGCGTAGCTACTAAGAAGGTCAAAAAGAAGGGGTCGTTTTGGTTGATGTTCCAGCCAACCAATTTGGGAAGGATAACGCTGTGCCCAAGGCTGGAAATAGGGAATAGTTCGGAAATGCCTTGTACAAGACCGATAATTATTGCCTGCAGGTAAGTAATCATACAGATATAATAGCAAAAAGTTGTAATTAAGGCGATTTTTTACATCAGGTCATATATTTATAGCTTTGTTATGCTGTCATTGCGAGCCCCGAGTGCAGCCGAGGGGCGTGGCAATCTATTTTCTGATTTGGTAAGATTGCTTCGTCGGATGCACTCCTCGCAATGACATATAATTAACAACCCATAGTTCTACCGTGAGGAGCTTGAATAAGGGCTTGAAATTGGTTCTGATTTTTCCTAAAATAATATCAGGACTTCCGCACTTGAAGACTGTCTTCTGGAAAAGGAAGATTAATGCTTAATTGAATAAAACAACATCATAAGTAATGGAATAAAGATGCGCCTGCATCCCAGAAGGCAGTCTTCAAGGAAGAGGCGCGCACTAAACATATATGATAAAAAAAGCCGTGCCATTTTTAATAATAGTTTTGCTGGTGGCGGCCTCAGATGCCGGCACGATATTTTGGTACCAAAAACAAAGTTTAAAACAGCGGCAAACCGAAGCCGCCGAAGTAACCGCTTTGCAAAAACAGATTTCCGGATTGCAGAATCAATTAACTACGCTGGATAAACAAAACGCCGCGGCCGCACTGTCAGCCCAGGAAGAGGCTAACCGTCAGGTTGTCCAGCAAAAATCCCAGCAGGATTTGGTTACCGCCGCCGTGGCCAAGGCCGCGCCGGCCGTGGTTTCCATAATTATTTCCAAAGATGTGCCCCAATACCAGGTAGTCTACCAAAACCCTTTTGGCGATGACCCGTTTTTCCAAAACTTTGGCATCCAAGTTCCTGAATACGTGCCCACCGGACAAACCCAGTCCCAGGAAGTGGGCGCCGGCAGCGGTTATCTTATTGCCTCCGACGGCTACATTATTACCAACAAGCACGTGGTGGCCGATACCTCGGCCAGCTATACGGTACTGCTGCAGAACGGCAAACAGCAGACCGCGAAGGTTGTTTATAAAGACCCGAATAATGATTTGGCCATAATAAAAATCAGCGGCAGCAATTATTCCGTAATTAATTTTGACAACTCCAATAATTTACAGCTCGGGGATACCGTAATTGCCATTGGCAACGCCCTGGGGCAATATAACAATTCCGTTTCTTTGGGGGTGATATCTGGCCTCAACCGGACTATTCAGGCAACAAGCGAAGACGGTAGCGCGGAAACCTTGACCGGCGTAATCCAGACCGACGCGGCCATTAATCCGGGCAACAGCGGCGGGCCGCTCTTGGACTTAAACGGCAATGCCGTAGGCATTAACGTGGCCACGGTGCAGGGGTCAAACAATATCAGCTTTTCCATTCCTTCCAATATGGTGAAAAGCATTATTAAGAGCGCGATAAACAGATAAAATAGGATTGATAAAAAACTAAATAATCAGTTACTTGCCCTAAGATTCATAATCATTTTGGCCGGTTGACTGTCTTATTTAACAATTTTTGTCTTAAGGTGTAAAATAGAGGCAAGTAAAAAAGAGATAAAGGTCGAAATAAAAACCATCAAAATATATGAATTATTCATGGCAAAAGGGGCTGCTTTATGGCCTTGGCATCTGGGTGGTCATGTTCGTGATTGTCTCGATATTCGTGGGTTTTAAAGTTTACGACAACCAGGTTAGCAAAGTCATTATCATAATCCTCAGCGGCGTGGTAACATACTTTTTTGTGCGTTATGCCAAACCGAAAGATTTAACGGTTGGATTATGGTATGGTTTAAGTTGGGTTGTCGTCGGCATGGCGCTGGATTTTTTAGTGACCATCAGGTTCAGCCCGAACATCTTTAAAAGCAAAAGCCTATGGGCCGGCTACGTGGTAGTATTTTTGGTAGCTTGGTTTGGTCAAAAGTTGCTTAAGTCACAGACCCCAGCACCGCCCGCCCAAAATCTATAATGGAATAAATAAAATTGTCCTAGCTGGTTCTCATTTGGCTTGGTTAGTATTTTTGTATTTTAAGAACCTGTCAGAGTCCAGACAGGTTCAAATGTTTTAGGCGAGCACAAAAAAATCGCCTCTAGCCGAGGGTTGATAAAAATTAATTATTTATCCACAAAAAAAGCGCACCAATTTGATGCGCTTTTTTTGGCTCGGGAGGTGGGATTCGAACCCACGACCCATCGGTTACACTTATCCCGATATTTCTATCAGGGGTGGACTATATCTTTACCTTAGCCACAAGAGTAGCTTTAGATACCCCGGTATCTAGTCTCTACGGCGCTCCTCCGCATTTGCAGAGGTTCCCACGGTATTAGCGTATTAATCAAATGATTAAATTAGCCTTCACCGTTATCCCGGAGAGTTCATCCCAAAGTTTCCTTTGGGAGCTGCGTTATTCCACAGCCGATTGCTCTACCGCTGAGCTACTCCCGAACAAAAATAGATATTTAATTATCTTTTGATATTTTAGCAGTTAATCCTATTTTTATCAACCCTCGGCTGGGTTAGCAACAAAGATGGTCATTGTGCTGCATAATATTTAAAGGCCATTTTTGTGAAGTGATTATTTCCGGGAAAAGTGCTAAAATTAAGACAGTTTTATCCTTTAAGAGTCCTATGACGATAACAGAATTAAAAACGAAGTGGCAAAAAGAAAAAGCCTCTTATACCAAACAAGAGGTTGGCTCTGGCGTTCAAAAATTTGTTAAGGATATGACAGGTACCCCAAATTCTAGACACTTAGTCTGAGGTATAATAAGGCTAGAAAGGAATCTAACTTTATGCCCAAAGGCAAATACAAAGTCAGTCCGGAAGTTAAAACTCAAATTCTAAAACGAATTAAGGAAGAAGGTGTCAGCGTCACCCAGGCGGCCGAGGAGCACGGCCTGTCCACCCAAACCATTTACGGCTGGATAGCCAAAGGGGTTACAGCTCCGCCGTCCGTGCTTGAACTCTCCCGCCTGAAGCGGGAAAATCAAACCCTCCACGAGATTATCGGCCGGCTGACAGTCAAACTGTCATTGGCGGAAAAAAAGGACATTGGTTGAAGACCTGTCCGCCGCTATGCACCTTGAAAATCCGACTAAGACCGAGTTGGCCAGGAGCTTGGGAGTCAGCAGAGCCAGTCTGTATTACGAACCTACCCTGCCGCAAAAAGACTGGCTCCTTAAAATCCGCATTGAACAAACCCTGCATGACCACCCCAGCTACGGCCACAAACGGCTGGCTCCGGCGCTACATGTTAACAAGAAAAGAATCCGGCGCACCATGAGGCTGTTTGGTATTAAGCCTTACCGCAGGACAGGCAGAAAGCTAAGAAAAGCAAGGGATTTGGGACAAATTTCCGCTCCTTACCAAAACTGGCTGATGCTGATTCCGTTTCCAGAAGAGCCGGGAATTGTCTGGGTCAGTGACTTTACCTACATATCATTCCACGGCCGGTTTGTTTACCTGGCGACGATAATAGATTTATTCACCAGGGAGGTTGTCGGCTGGTCAGTCTGGACCGCGCATAGCAGCCAGCTAGTTCTACTGGCTTTAATTGACGCACTGGAAAAACATCCGGCGGCCAAATATCTCCATTCCGACCAGGGGCAAGAATACAAATCCCGAACCTACTGTAGGCTGGCCGAACAGGCCGGTATTACAATTTCCATGAGCCACAAATCATCACCGTGGGAGAACGGCTACCAAGAATCCTTTTATGGCAAGCTCAAGACTGACTTAGGTGATCCGGGGAGGTTTAAGACCTTGGGAGAGCTAACGGCCGAAATTTACCTCCTCATCTACAGCTACAACCACGACAGAATCCATACATCATTAAAAATGCCGCCGTCAGCATTTGCCGACCGGCAGCGGAATCAAGTATCATTAACTTAACCTTAAAAAACCGCAGAGAAGGTGCCTAAAGAAATGGGTACCTTACAAACTTGCATATTAAGGGTGCATCTGCCCAAAATGTGGACGAGGATTTTAATCAAGCCGCAAAATTTTTAATGATGGCTATTGATATGTTCAGAAATGAAAAAAGTCACACCTCAGATGCTAAAATAGATGACCCTATTCGTGCTTATCAATATTTAACCATAAGCAGTCTTGCGCTTTCTTTACTTGAAAATTCAGAGATTAACTCTAAATAGTAATTGTAAAAAATAAACAAACTAAATCCGCCCCTGTGTAAGGTCAGGAATGTAAATATACCCTTTATTTTCCATAATCCTGATTTTGACTTGATAAACTAGGGTGAGCCAACAAAAATCACTCTTAAGTAAGGGTGATTTTTTGTAGGGAGCGTGGACGGTTAGAACTGAAATGGTGTATAATGCATATATAATCCTTGAAAAGTCACTACACTTAGTCAACCCAATTATAAAAATATGGTAAAAGGAAATTTTATTGGTGCGGCGATTGTTGCAATAATCTACACGGTCTATATTGCATGGCATCCCCTTCCATCCCGCTTACAAACAGCTTTAGTATTAGTGGTTCTCAATGCGTTAACCATTGTGTTGTTGTCTTTCGCATTCAAATAGGATATGAAAAAAATTCATCTAAAAGCTACCTGGATTATCAAAGCCCCTCGTGAAAAAATTTTTAGGATAATGAGTGATTTTGAAAATTTTCCCAGTTATTTTCCTGCCGTGGCTCAATCATTGCGCGTTATCAAAAGAAACGGCAATAATCTTACAATAGAAGCTAAAGTAAAAACATTTGGCCGTACTTTTCCAGTAAATATGGAAACCCAACTTCGTCCGCCGTTTGGGTATGTTTCAAACAATATAAGCGGTATTGGCTCTCGGGCCACGAAGAATTTTTAATGGAAGAAGTTCCGGAAGGTACAAGAATTAACTATGTTTATGAGGTTGATTTTAAAAATCCATTCCTCCGCGTTTTTGGCAAAATTTTAATAGGCTGGTATGCGATGCGTTTTTGGGAACATGCAGTTATAGATAAACTGAAAGAAATGTTAGAAAAATAAATCCGTTTTTGTGAGGTTGGGTATGTTGATGTAGCCAGTCTGAGCCATAATTACAGTTCTAACATTGTTCACAGTGCCGAGCCAACAAAAAAACATCAGTATTTACTGGTGTTTTTTGTTACAGGAAGTGGGACGGTCGAACCTAAATATTGGAATTACAGACTTACTTTGACAACTACGTTCTTTTAAGATAATATATGAATATATGTTCATATATCAACGTTGTGATTGCAAAGAATGCAAAATAACCAAAGATTTCCCTGACAGCCGAGTAGAACCGGTAGCGGGCTTATTAAAGTTGGTTTCTGTGCCATCCCGGCTTAATATTTTGTTGCTTTTAAAACAGTCGCCCCATTGCGTCTGCGATATTATGACCCATACTAGATTGTCCCAGACGCTTATTTCCCATCATTTATCGGATCTTATGAAGGCTGGCCTGATAGACAGTAAAAAAGACGGTAAGTTCATTGAATATAACTTAACCGCAAAAGGCAGAAAGGTTGTTGCTAATTTAGTTAAACTATTTTAAGCAATTAGTTTGTTTAAAAATATATGAAAATTCAAGTTTTGGGTTCGGGCTGCCCGACCTGCAAAAAACTTTTTGAAATAACCAAAACTGCCGTAAAAGACATAGGTATAACCGACGAGGTGGAATACGTTACCGATATACAACAGATTTTAAATATGGGGCTAATGTCCAGCCCAGTTTTGGCAATTAACGGCAAACCAGCACTGGTCGGCTTTGTGCCTGACGTAGAAGAAATCAAAAAGGCCATCCTAAAGACGGCTTTAAAATAACAATATGAACATTTTTGCACCTGTCCAGTGGCTGGCTGATTGGCTGACCTATTCAATGTTTAAACTTTTGCCTGACAGTATGGCTGGCAAGGCGATAGATTTTTTTATTTTTGACACGGCCAAGATATTTATCCTGCTGGCCGTTATTGTATTTGCGGTATCGGTAATCCGATCTTTCCTGCCACCTGAAAAAATAAGAACGATTTTATCCCATAAAAATAAATACGCAGGAAATGTTATCGCTTCCGTGCTGGGCATTATTACGCCTTTTTGTTCCTGTTCAGCCATTCCTTTATTTTTGGGTTTTGTGCAGGCAGGCGTGCCGTTGGGGACGACTTTTTCGTTTTTGGTGGCTTCCCCGATGATAAATGAGGTGGCTTTGGTGTTGCTGTTCGGGTTGTTTGGCTGGAGAATTGCCTTGATTTACATTTTTAGCGGCCTTGTTATTGCCATCCTTTCGGGTATTGTTATCGGTAGCTTAAAATCTGAAAGTTTAGTTGAACCGTTCGTATTCCAAAATGCCATAAACTCTAATGTTGTCCTGCCTGAAATGTCTTGGCGACAGCGGGTGGCTTACGCCAAAGACTACACGCTGGATATTTTGAAAAGGGTTTGGCCTTACATTATTATCGGCATTGGCGTTGGAGCTGCAATACACGGCTATGTTCCCACGGACTTTTTAGTAAAATACGCTGGCGGCAACAAATGGTATGGCGTGCCTTTAGCGGTTTTAATTGGCATACCCCTTTACTCTAATGCCGCAGGAATAATTCTGCTGGTTAGCGTTCTAACTGAAAAAGGCGTCAGTATGGGAACGACTCTGGCGTTTATGATGTCTGTAACAGCCCTGTCTTTGCCGGAGTTTATGATTTTGAAAAAAGTAATGAAGTTAAGGCTGATACTAATTTTTGCTGGCGTTGTCGGTTTAGGGATTATAATTACAGGTTATTTATTCAATATTTTGTTATCTTAAGCTGGCTTCGGATGCGCAATAAATATCCAGCCATTCTCAACAAACCACGTTCTAACCTCGACGCACAGGTCGGGGCAGGCAGC
Source organism: Candidatus Doudnaibacteriota bacterium (assembly GCA_963768175.1). Lineage (GTDB taxonomy): Bacteria > Patescibacteriota > Doudnabacteria > UBA920 > UBA920 > PALSA-1336. The sequence continues at coordinate 118,311 of CAVYGQ010000002.1, forward strand.
ACCGCGGTGTTGAGCTAACAAAAATTACCCTTATTTAAGGGTAATTTTTGTATACCTATTTTGAAGAATATTTCCAAAGTTTAAAAAGGTGTATAATTAAGGCGAATAAAGTGGACGATCGGAAATAAACATAAAACTAAATATATGAAATGCGCAAAGTGTAACCGCAGGCTTGGTATAGGGGCTGAATTTTGCACCAACTGCGGCACGGCAGTCCCGCCGGCTCCCGCGGGGCAAAAGAAAAAAAGTTGGATTAATTTTTTTATTTGGCTGGGGATGATTGTTTTGCTGACGCCAACCTTATATTATTTCGCTACCCATGGCTCAAATGCGACACGCTACACCGCTCAAGAAAATTTATGGGGTTCGTTGGCAGTCGCCTTCCTTGCCGCCAGCTTACTTTATTTGATTTATCGCCTAATCTATCACCTGGTTAAATTCACCATCCGCCGGCCGGTGTGGGGCTCAATTCTTATTGTGATGTTTGTAGTGTGGCCGGCTGTGGGTGGTTTTTTCTATTTGCAAGGCGGTTATCTAAAAACTCAGTTTCAAACAGCGGTAGCCGGTATTCAGCAGCAATTAGACCAGACGGCAGATGCCAAACTGGCTGGGGATTTATTGGCGGCCAAAAAGCCGGTAGCAGGAATGACAATCGATAATGTTCAAAATCAGGCAGCACAAGCAGCCAAAAATCTGGCAGCGTTAAAAGTGCCGGATTCGCTGAAAAACTACCAGGCTGTGGCCATCATCTGGTCTTTGCAAGTTGCCAGTACTCAGACTGCCGATTGGAAGGGTTTAACGAATCAACCTGCTGATTTTCCATTGGCACTAAACCAGGCCGATGCCAGCAGTACTTTTGCCGCCAGCTTGCAAATTATTGATAATCTCAAAAAAGACGGGGCTGATGCCATTAGTAAAAAAGACCGTGTTGCCATGCGGACCGTGGCAGCCAAACTATTGATCCAAGAGCACTGGCTGAATGCTGTCCTGCATTCAAACACCAACAGCACCGCGCTTAACTTTGCCCTTCCGGCTTTTGCCGATACAGGCTTACAGCCGGTGCCGGACGTGAAAGGTGTAAATGTAACCTGCTCGGTCTGCGATTATCCGGATGCTTACAAAGTTCACTGGACGGATAGCTTAAGAAAGCTGTACGGCTGCGATACGGCGTGCCATCCTAAAATTAGAGTCTTACAGACAGGAGGAGGCGGGCAGCAGCAAGTGCAAACTCAGAATCAATCTCAAGCCAGCCAACCAACTGCAAACAATCCTGCTACTGACAATGAGCTACAATATGCGACTGCTTTAACATCGTATACCTACGCCAATGTGCCTACATATACGATATGCATGGGCTATAACGGCACCGCAACCCGGACCAGCGGCACCAACGGCTACTGTTTGCAGGACGCTGTGCAATCCACCAATGAAATTGCCGCTTCGGCCATCGGCTTTTCGGAAAGCACGAAATCTTTGACAGTCAATCAATGGGATAACGAATATCAACAAATCGATTTAGCCCTGCAGCCGCCGGCCAACGAAACTGGCGCCGCGCCCAGCAAGCCCGCCATCACGAACGGGCACACAGAAGGCGGCATGGGCACGGTTTCTAATGGATCCAAAGATAGACCGATACTAAATCCTAATTGCAATCCTTTTGAAGAAGATTGCGATCCTTACAGTGCACCAATCAATAACACCCCTTCACCGGGTATAGATTGTGGCGATAACGCACCTCCCTCTGATATTCCTTGCAACCTTCGGCATCTTCCGTAGAAAAATAGCCAAATAAATTTTCAAGATGTTTTTTAGCAATTGAAATCCGGAAAACCATCGGTTCCAGATTTTTGCTTACCCGCGTGGAATTTAAATCAAAATCAAATATAAAAATCGTCGGCGGCTGAGCAGTTCAGCCGCCGTCTGGGCACTACGCATGGTTATTCCAGTCACTGGAGTCGTAACTTGGTGATCGCCCGCTTGAAGTACCTCCTATCGCCACGCCTTTGTGATATGTTGTCCCGCCTCCGCTGGAACCACCAGTACTCTTTTTGTCCTCTTTGCCACAAAAAGGCAGGAAAAGGAGTGCAAATGGCAGCGCGAGGATTCGGCTGACAAGCGGAGTGATGGCGAAAAGCCCGGCTATTACCAAGTACCCCAGGAAGGTGTACTTGCCAGTGATCGCCAGCACCAAAATGCTCAGTAGGTACAGCCAGTGCGAGAAACATTGGGCTTTCCGATAAACTTTGCGTAACCTTTGGTTCATAAATCCCTCCTCTTTGGGATTGTAATATTATACTCCTTTGCTCTTACCTGTAAAGAAGGAAATATAAGCAAGCCCTTATTTATATGTTTAAAAAATCGTTCAAAATTCCCATGACCCAAGTGTCTAGCGCAAGGCTCCAAAAAACCCCGGGGATTTGTCCAAAGGGGCGACCGCAATCCAGCCGCTGAGCCAACAAAAATCACTCTTGAGTAAGGGTGGTTTTTTGTAGGGAACGTAGATGGTTAGAACTTTAAAATATTGCCAGACACTTGACAGACATATCTTATATGATATACTATAATAAAAGCCTTATGGACGAGTATAAAGTTAAATTTTTTTCCGACCCTGTAACCGGCAAAATTCCCGTCCGTCAATATTTAGATAATCTATCGGACAAGGAACGGGCGAAGGTTTTAAAGTATATTGAATTTTTGAGGCAGTACAAAGGCGTGTTGGATGAGCCATATACCAAGCATATTCGCGACAAGATTAGGGAATTACGCATAGATTTCAGTACTAATAGGCACCGTATTTTCTTTTTTACTTTTGTCGGGAAAAACATTATCCTGCTTCATGCTTTTCTTAAGAAGACCTCTAAAACTCCAGGGTCAGAAATCAGCAAAGCCCTAAGCAATTATCATAAAGTTATCAATAACCCAAAAACCTATGAAAACTAGCAAAAACCTTAAAAACAATATTAGTTTCCAGTCTTACCTAAACAACCAGCTCAAAAATCCGCAGATAAAGAAACGTTATGACCAAGTTGGTAAGCAGCTAGAAGTGGCCTATCAAATTGTCCAATTGCGGAAGATGCGCGGCATATCCCAATTGGAGCTGGCAAAAAGACTGGGTACAACTCAAAGCAACATTGCTCGGATTGAAGCCGGACAACAAAATTTTACCACTTTAACCTTGCAAAAAATCGCAAAAATATTCAAGCGCGATTTGAACATTGAGTTTGTTTAGAAAATAACCAACCTAAATCCGTCCCTGTGTGAGGTCAGGAATATAGATATTCCCTTGAAATTCAACTATCTTGGTTCTAACGTTCTTCACAGTGCCGAGCCAACTAAAATCCCCCAAATCCTTGGGGGGTTTTAGTATACGAACTAGACGCTCGGAACCGAAAGGGCGTATAATAAAAATACGCAAAGGTCGTTAACAAAAATCTAATTGAAATAAAATATGGTAAAAGGAAATTTTATTGGTGCGGCGATTGTCGCAATAATCTACACGGTCTATATTGCATGGAAGCCTCTTCCAACGCGCTTACAAACAGCTTTAGTATTAGTGGTTCTCAATGCGTTAACCATTGTGTTGTTGTCTTTCGCATTCAAAAGATAAAAAAATCTTCAATATGTGGCAATTATATACATTTAGCTTTTTAGCAGGTCTGTTTGCGGCAAACGGAACCCCGCATTTTATTAAGGGTGTCATGGGACAAAAGCATCAAACCCCATTCGGCAAGCCTTCGTCGGCCGTAGTTAATGTCTGCTGGGGTTGGATTAACTTTGTTGTAGCCGTTATTTTTTTTCACTTCGGCCATGTGCACACTCATGAGAATAGAGCATTTGCGATGTTGGCCGTAGGAGCACTACTGATGAGCTTGCTTTTGGCTACGGTCTGGTCAAAGCATCCAGAATATAATAAGTGACTTTGTCTCTTAACCATAGACGGTTTTGTATAATGATCCCATGTACGACTACGGCTATGTCATCATCGCAAGTTGGTTGGTCCTTATGGCGGTGTGGGTGCTAGGCGCCTTTACCGCCAAACGCGACGTTTCAAGCAGCAGAAGCTCTGTTCTTTGGCTCTGGCGGCTCCTTTTGTTGGGGCTCTTGATTTTTGCTCTGCGAAATCCGTATGACGATGCGTCCGTCCTAAAGCGAGCATTCTTTAATTTTGGCCCCGCACTCAACTGGGTTGGCGCATTTTTAACCGTTATCGGAATCACGTTTGCGATCTGGGCGCGGTACCGCTTGGGACGCAACTGGGGCTCACGTCAGAAAGAAGATCCCGTGTTGGTGACCAGCGGCCCCTACGCATATGTCCGCCATCCGATTTATACCGGCGCTACTTTCGCGCTTTTCGGCAGTGCATTGACCGGAAGCATTGTGGCCGTTGTGCTGTTTATTATAAGCATTATCTTTTGTCTGCGCCGCATCGACAAAGAAGAGCGCGTGATGCTCAGCCTTTTCCCCGGGCAATATCCGGCCTATCAAGCGCGTACCAAGCGGCTCATACCGCTCGTGTGGTAATCATACCGGACGGAGCGCTTCTTCTTTATGCGCAATAAATATCCAGCCGTTCTCCACAAACCATGTTCTAACCCCGACGCAAGGTCGGGGCAAGCAGCGTCCGCAGCATTGAGCCATTCGACCCATTCGGCTTTCGCTCAGGGTCGCCCCGAGGGAACTCGAGGGGCGACAAGCTCATGGCCTGCGGCCAACAAAAGTCGCCCATATTTGTGGGCGATTTTTGTATAGGGAAGTGGGACGATTAGAACTGAAAAGGTATTTTTGAGTGTGATATAATTAAGTTACCTTATGAAAATAAAAGGAATCGAAAAATTCAGAGAAAAAGTTCCAATGCTACGAGGCAAGAAGTTATTTTTGTTGCCTTTGTACGCATTTTCTGTCTTGTCTCTTAGCCTTTTGGTGCTGATAGGATTTGATTCACTACCGGGTATGGCTAAGCTAAACGGCATCAATTCTATTTTATTTTCCCTGTTTCCTCTCATTGGAGAAGTAATTATCTGTACTGTTGGACTCATTCTGGTTTACCAGATGTGGTTTCGGAAAAATCGGCTAAAAGCCAAATATGGTCCGCTCTCTTATCAACATATCTTCCTTGTGGGCTTTGCCGGTGTTTCTTGCTTGCTCTCTTTATCAATTAATCTGTTTGTTCATTATTGGTCGTTCTCGTCATTATTTTGGATAAATTCACCGCTTAAATTTCTCACAATTCCGCTAGAAGAATATTTTTACACTTTAGGAGTAATGATATTTTGGGTAAAAATAGCTCTTTCAGTTTTTTTCTCGATTTTGGGGATTGCGATGATGCTTCGGGCTCTACAAACATTCGGATTTGATTATATGACAGTGCTTTATCTTTATTTTCCCGAAGAAAGCAAAATACAGAATCACAAAATTTATTCTACTCTTAGGCACCCTACGTACGCAGGGGCTCTGCTAATAGGTTTAGGCGGGATGTTCTCCACGCTTACCTTATATTCGGTCATCTTTTTTGTTGTTTACCTATTAGCTTTTTATATTCACATACATTTCGTAGAAGAGAAAGAACTTATTGTGCGGTTCGGGCCATCGTATCAAGAATACATGAATAAAGTACCAGCCTTTTTTGTCAATCTCAATAAACTGGGAGTTCTTTTGGGTTTCCTGCTAGGAAGGTCTGATAACAATTTTTAACATCGTTCCGTAGGATTTATATCGGGGATATAAATCTCTCCGGTTTCCGTAATTTTGGTTCTAACGTTATCTACGATGCCGAGCCATTCGACCCATTCGGCTTTCGCTCAGGGTCGCCCCGAGGGAACTCGAGGGGCGATTTTTATATAGGGAGGTGTAAAGGTTAGAACTGAAAATGGTGTATAATGATTAAAAGGTCGGCTTTGTTTAATTACTATTTAATATAAACAAATGAACGCCTCAATTACTATTGTTCAGTTTTTAGGAATTCTTTTCGCCGGTATAGGTATATCAGTTGTTATTGACAAAAAGAACATATCTGCCGCCATTAGAGAGATAACTAAAAATCAAGGTACGTTATGGATGTGGGGTTTTCTTACCTTAACCATTGGCGCTGTCTTTCTTGTGCTGAATCACACTTGGACACCCCGTTTACCATTAGTCGTGACCATCGTTGGCTGGCTAACTTTGATAAAGGGGCTTTATATTCTCATCTTCCCAAACTCCGCCGTTTCAATGTACGAAAAGTGCAATAAAGACAGCATATTTATTCCTTGCGGAATCATTGCTTTCATTTTAGGCTTAGTTTTGCTTTACCTGGGATTTATGTAATACTGCGCGGCGGTCGTTGTCAATGATGGTGAGCCAACAAAATCCTCAATGTTTATTGAGGATTTTTGTATAGGGAGGTGGGATGGTAGAACCTAAAACGATGGCAAGTGGCGGGTTGGTATAAAAATTGCTATTATAGAAACGAGGGATTAATCAAAATAAACGCGCAACTCTTAAAGGTACGAGGATGAACCACTAAAATTATATTATGGCGTATCAGAATAAAAAAATCCTGGTGGTGGAAGACGATGATTTGCTCAGAAGAATCATCACCAATCAGTTATCCGCAAACTATACAATTATATCCGCCGCTGATGGCGAGGAAGCCCTGCAACAGACAGAAAGCCAAAGGCCGGACATTATAGTCTTGGATTTGCTGTTGCCTAAGTTGGATGGCTTTGGTTTTTTGGAGAAATTGCGGAATTCTCCCGACCCAGTATTAGCAAAAACAGTGGTCTTGGTGGTCAGCAATTTATCAGATCCCAAAAATATAGAGAGGGCAAGCCAATACAAGGTGTTAGAGTATTATATTAAATCAGATCTTCAACTTGGCATTTTACTAAATAGGGTTAACCGATATTTTGCCCAAGGCACATAAATAGCCAAAAGCGCTTCTTCTTTTTTATGCGCAATAAATATCCGGCCATTCTTCATAAGCTACATTTAAATAGCGTCCGCAGCGTTGAGCTAAAAACCCCATTGAAAGATAGTGTTTTTTGTTATCATATAAATAAAAAAATTTGATTGATTTTTTGACGCATTATTAAATATGTATTAAAATTATATTGCAATAATATGTTGCGAGACCCGGTAAAAAAAGCCGGTTTTAGCTATCCACTGCCAGTCAGCGTCGGTTTAGCGCTGCTGTTTTTATTTGTAATCTTAATCCCCAAATCTTTTGCTGGCATTAGCGATTGCTCGGCCGGCTACGAATTCCAGCGGATGAGCGGGGTAGGTTGCGTACAAAAAAATTGCGCTTTGGTTCCCAATGCCCATTATAGTTACGAAGGGTATTGCATTTGCGGCTCGGCAGGCAGTATTAATGAAAATCCAAACGACCCAAATAAAAGATGCACCTTACCTCACGATAATGCGGCTTGTCCCGATTGCGTTTATGCTTGTGTCCACAATAATGAAGACTGCCCAAGCCAAAAGCCTGCCGGGCAACAGTCAACAACCCAACCGTCGGCTCAGGAACAGGAAAGGATAATAAACGCGCTTAGCCAGTCTCCGTTCGGCAGCCCGAATAAAACCAAAGTAGTGACAGCCGGCATCAGTTGGGAAGCAATAACAAGCATTGTTAAAAGGGGGTTTGGGGCAATTATGGCCGGAACGGGATGGGTGCTGGACAAAACTACCGGCTACCAAATTATACAAGATAAGGGGAATACGGATTCCGGTTGGGCGGGAATGGTGGTTGCTCCCAATGGAGATTATGTGAATGTCAAGATATTTGAAGGCAGGCTGGAATTAAGCTGGGAAAAAGGCGTAGCCGCCGAATTTAATCTTATTTCCGTAAAAGGCCGGCCAGGCAGCCATAGTTTTATTGACGGATTTTCCATCGGTATTGGGCCGGGGGCGGTGAATAAAGACGAAGGCGATCATGAAATTCCGGGCACTCCTATTTCGCCCAATATTAATTTTGGGAATATCAGAGATTATTTCGGTGAAAAATGGGACAGCGTAAAAAATTGGTGGCACGAAAATGCCCCCTGGCCTCTGGGCGGGGTTAATACACCTAACATTGGCGGTGGGCAATAAAAAATTATGCCTTATATTATTTTCTTGCTAATTTATTTACTGGCAGCCTATCTAGTTTTTCTTATTGCTAAAAAACTAAACGACAAATTAGCCGTCTTTGCCTGGTTCCCGTTTCTAAGCGACTACTTAATTACCCGTTTGGCGCGCAAACCAGCTTATTGGTGGATTTTAATGTACATCCCGATACTGAATATTTATTATGACTATGTTCTTTGGCGGGAAATTTTTAAAAGATTTAATCGTAATTCTTTATATGCGGTTTTAATGTTGATACCAGTAATTAATTGGGTAGGCTTATTGCTGCTTGCCTGTGTTTTTAAGAATACAGAAGTTAAGGCAGTACCAATAGAAGAAAAGAAAGGGGAAGAGAAAAAAGCAGAGGAAAAAAAAGATGAAAAAATGGAGATGCCAGAGGGAAAAAATTGAAATGAAGCAGCAAATTTCCTAGAACTCTCGGTAAATAACCACAGATTTTTTTATCCATGTTAAAAAGGGGCAAGCGTCAACCTTGGCTTTGCCTTGGACAAAACGGGTCGTTCAGCAGCCATAGCCAACAAAAGTCGCCCATATTTGTGGGCGATTTTTGTATCTTACTATGCGGTTTTGAGCTTGTTTGATATAATTATAGTGCTATAAAATAATAAGTTTTTAAGGAAACAAAAATATGAAATCGATAAAAGGATTGGAAAAGCATCGCTGGTTTATTTGGACCATAGTTGGCATAATGGTAATTTTAGGCGGTTTAACCATTTATGTTTACTATGTCGTGCAAACGAATGACTGGGGGACTTCGGGAACTATGATCCGTCAAGGGCTGAAAACACAAAAACTTCAGCGCATGCTAAAAAATTCTCAAACTTCCCATTTGAAACAATACTGAAGCCGGGGATCGAAGTTGATTTTAAGGTCAATGTGCGGGCGGGAATAAAAATTAAAACTATTTTATTTCATTTATTTGCAGTTCAATTACTTATAGTTTGCGGCTGAGTTTTTGTTTTAATTTAATTATTTTTTAATGAAATGAGGAAGCAAAACCACAAAGGTTTTACCTTAATTGAGTTGTTAGTAGTAATTGCCATTATCGGTCTTTTGGCGTCGGTAGTTCTGTTGGCGTTAAATGGCGCGCGGGCCAAAGCCAGGGACGCAAAAAGAGTCGCGGATATGAACCAGCTGCTTAAAGCTTTTGAATTATATTATAATGATTATAACAGCTATCCCACCACCACACCATCGGGCAGTTTAAGCAGCAGCAGCATTCCTTCCTTAATGGTGCCAAATTATATGAGCACCATGCCCAAGACGGTAAACCCTGCCGACGGCAATTGTAGCAGTACGGCAAACGTTAACGGGTCCAACGATTATTATATGTACGCCAACAGCAATGGTACGGCACAGCAGGCCGTAACCAGCACCTACATAATAACTTTTTGTTTGGGCAGTCAGGTTGGAGCCTGGGGCCGGGTTCCCATACACTTACATCAGGCGGATTTCAGTAAATGGGCAATCGGACCTGAAAGCGTATAATTTTATTGATAAAAAAGGTCGAGGAAACAAAAGGACACAATTTTTATGGACGCTTCAATTGTTTTGGCAAAAATTAGCGGCATAATGTGCCTGCTAGTCGGCTTGACGGCGCTTAACAAAAAATACATCGCCGCGATAATCGATGAGCTGGAAAGCAGCAAGGCGCTATTTTGGTTTATCGGCTTTGTCGCGGCTTTAATCGGCGCCGTAATCCTGGCGCTTTACAGCGCATGGGGTTTTAACTGGCGGGTCTTGATAACTATCCTTGGATGGCTGTCTCTGCTCAAAGGGATAGCGATCACGCTTTTTCCGGATTCCCTGATGTCTTTTTATAAAAAGTTTAAAGCCAGCGGCATTATATTATTTAGCGGCGTTATTGCCATCATCTTCGGCGTTATTTTGCTCTATAAGGCTTTTATTGCATAGCCACAGAGGCACGAACGTTGTTTAGTTGTTAAAAGCCCGAGCCTGCAAAATCCCCGATAGTTCGAGGGATTTTATTGTATAGAAACTTGATGACTTCGAAACTTGAAAGGTGTATAATAAATATACCTAAATAGGGCTTATATTAATAATGGTAAAAATTTCAAGCTGACGGTTTTTAAGCCTTAAAAAAAGTTAACGCGTGTGGCTTTGGCTGCGCAAAAGAAAAAACAATACAAACAAAACATGTTTAAGGCAGTAGGAATAAGTCATAGTGGGCGAGGGATAGTTTTGTATTTTTCCGAACAGGGCTCCCAAAAAGGGCGGGCGTTTATAGCCGTAAGCAAAGACGGCAGGTCTTTTAGTTCGCCCCAGGCTTCCCTGACTGTTCGCCCGGCTGTCGGCCAAAAAATTACGGATGGCATTTATGATTCCGTCCGGGTAACTTCCTCAGGCAGCCAGCAAAATATTACTTTTCTCAAAACGAACCAAAAAGGCAGTTACCTGTACCAGGCCAACGCCAAAAAATTTGATTATTGGAGCAAGGCTAGGTCAATTAAAGGAATTTCAGAGCCTGCGGTTGTGGTGGCGCCGGCAACAAACCGGCAGACAATGTTTTTTGGCCGCCACAACATTTTTTTGGCTACGGCCGGCCCTCGCGGCGTCTGGAAAATCTCGCCAAAGCCGCTGCTAGAGCCGCGCCAGAATTATTTTGACAACAGCGCGTTAGCGGTCGGACAGGCCAGAACGGTAGAGCAAGGGATGTTATTGACTTATTACGCGCGGTACAGCGACAGTAACCATAAAGGGTTAATTACCGTCGGCGCCGCGCTTTTTGACAAGCAAAGTCCGGAAAAACTTTTATGGCGCAGCGACTACCCGTTGTGGCAACAACCTAAGGGGTACAGGAGCCGGCATATGGAGCCAGTTGGAGAAATAGATGTTAACGGGCAGTCTTTGCTTTTTTGCCAAAGCGAAAATGGCGACATTTTTTCCGTCGTCCTTCCCCTGTGGAATTGTTTTGTCCGCGCGGCGCAGGCCAGAAAGCGCCTGCCACACCTGGAGCGGTCGCCCAAGAATCCCGTCTTGAGCCCCAAGCTGGAGCACGACTGGGAGTCCAAGGCTGCCTTTAACCCGGCCGCTTTTTACGCGCGCGGCCGCGTGCACTTAATTTACCGTGCTATTGGCGACCGGGATATTTCCACTTTTGGTTACGCTTCCAGCGCCGACGGCGTGCATTTTGACGAGCGGCTGGACTACCCTATTTACGGGCCGCGTAAACATTTTGAAGGGACCGGCTTAAAAAAACCCGAGCACCCCAGCCATTTTGCCTCCGGCGGCACCGGCATCGGCGGTTGCGAAGATCCGCGCATCTCCCTGATTGACAATGTTTTATACATGACCTATGTGGCCTTTGACGGCCAAAACCCGCCGCGCGTGGCTTTAACCACCATCTCTCTGGAAGATTTTTTGAGCCACCGCTGGAATTGGACCGAGCCGGTGCTTATTTCTCCGTATATTCCCGGGGAAGGCAACAAAAATTGCTGCATCCTGCCGGAAAAAATCAACGGCCAGTACGTTGTGTTCCACCGTATTTGGCCGGATATTTTAATTGATTACGTTGATGATTTAAACTTTGACGGAAAGAACAAATTTTTAAGCAGGTCGGGTCATGCCAAAATAAAACCGCGGAAGATGCATTGGGATTCGCGCAAAATCGGTGTCGGCGCCACGCCGGTTAGGACCGACGCCGGCTGGCTGCTGATTTATCAGGCGGTGGGCAACCAGGACAGCGCCAAATACAAAATTGGAGCTATGCTGCTGGATTTGCACGACCCGGCCAAGGTGGTGGCCAGAGCCCATGTGCCGGTGCTGGAACCGGAAGCTTGGTACGAAAACGAAGGCTGGAAATACGGCGTAGTTTATCCGTGCGGGGCGGCAGTGGTGGGCGATGACCTGTTTGTCTATTATGGCGGGGCCGACATGTATAGCTGCGTGGCCAAAGCCAGCTTGCCCGACTTTTTAACCCATTTATTAACTCATCAGCCGGCCACCTTGGCGCAGGTGGCAATATAGATTATAGCTATGGATATTCAACGGGCAAAAGAGAACCCCATTTTAAAAGGCAGCCCTGAATATCCGTGGGAAGCGGCGGGCGCTTTTAACGGCTCGGTGGTTTTTGACGGTGCGAAGTACCATATGGTCTATCGCGCCTTATCTAACGAACAGGATTGCCACGGCGTGGATATACAGGTTTCGTCTATCGGCTATGCCCAAAGCGTTGACGGCATAAATTTCACAAACCACCGGCAACTCATACAGCCATCCGAGGAATGGGAAAAGTACGGCTGCGAGGATCCGCGCATGACCAAAGTGGGTGATACTTTTTTTATTTTCTATACCGCCCTGTCTGAATACCCTTTTAACAAAAACGGCATAAAAGTCGCGGTAGCAACAACCAAAGATTTAAACAACATTACGGAAAAGCACCCGGTTACGCCGTTTAACGCCAAAGCCATGGCCTTGTTCCCGGAAAAAATCAATGGCCAGTACGCGGCGTTGCTGTCGGTTAATACCGATAATCCGCCGGCGCGGATTTGTCTGGCGCTGTTTAACGGGCAGGAAGACATCTGGTCCGCCCCTTTTTGGAGGCAATGGTACGATGATTTGGAAGACCATGTGCTGTTCGTCCGCCGCAACGACCATGACCACGTGGAAGTCGGCGCGCCGCCGGTTAAAACCTCCGAAGGCTGGCTGGCCGTATTTTCTTACATCAGAGATTATTTTACCCCGCCCGCAACTTTTGGCATTGAGGCGGTTTTGCTTAAAGCGGACAATCCGTTCCGGATAATCGGCAGGACGGTAGAGCCGATACTGCAGCCGGAAGCCGATTACGAGCGAAACGGCAATGTGGCCAATATCGTCTTTCCCACCGGCGCTGTTGTGGATAAAAATCAACTGGCTGTTTATTACGGGGCCGCCGACACCACGACCTGCTTAGCTAAACTGCCGCTTTATCCGCTTTTGGAAACTATGGTGAGCAACGGACCGCCCACTATCCGTCTGCGGCGGTCAAGCCATAACCCTATACTCTCGCCCATACAAAACCACAGTTGGGAGGCTAAAGCCGTTTTTAACCCGGCGGCCTGGTACGGCGGCAAAAAAGTGCATTTGCTTTATCGCGCCCAAGGCTGTAGCAATACTTCGGTTTTTGGTTACGCCGCCAGCTACGACGGTCTGTCGCTGTCGGAACGCCTGCCGGAGCCGGTTTATGTGCCACGGGAAGAGTTTGAACAAAAATTGGTACTAGGCGGTAATTCCGGCTGTGAAGATCCGCGCTTAACGCAAATCGGCGACACCCTGTATATGTGCTATACGGCTTATGACGGCAAAAATCCTCCACGCGTGGCCTTAGCTTCCATTTTAGTGGAAGATTTTTTGTCTAAACGGTGGAACTGGACAGCGGCAAAGCTGATTTCTCCTCCCGGCCAGGATGACAAAGATTCCGCGCTCTTCCCCAAAAAAATCAAGAACCAATACGCGATTTTGCACCGTTTGGGGCAGGGCATTTGCCTGGACTTTTGCAATAATTTGGATTTTGGCGAAAGCCATTGGCTTGGAGGCAAACATTTGATGAATCCGCGGGACGAAAGCTGGGACAGCGTGCGCATTGGCATCGCCGCTCCGCCGATAGAAACCAAGTCCGGCTGGCTGTTGTTGTATCACGGCATTTCTCATCATGTCAAATATCGTTTGGGCGCGGCTTTGTTGGATTTAAAAGACCCGACCCGTGTGCTGGCCCGAACCGATGAGCCGATTTTGGAGCCGGAACTGCCTTATGAAAAATTCGGCGAGGTGCCGCAAGTCGTGTTCCCCTGCGGCGCCGTAGTGGTTGATGACACCTTATTTGTTTATTACGGCGCCGCCGATACAGTTGTCGGCGCCGCCCATATTAAACTTAAGGAGATATTGGGATAATTTAGTGAATATAATTTTTTTAACCGGGGCAAAAACCGACTTTTTTCTGGGGCTGGTTTAAAATCCGCGGCGTGATATAATTTAATAAGGGGCTTTGATAATTAAAATACAATTTTATGAGGGGATTTAGCGCGAATATTGAAAAAGACACTTTGGAAAACAGCAATTTCCGCAAGGTGCTTTATACCGCAAAACACAGCCAACTGGTGCTGATGTGTTTAAAACCGAAAGAAGAAATCGGTATGGAAGTCCATAAAGATAATGACCAATTTTTTCGGTTTGAACAGGGGCAGGGGAAATGCATTATTGACGGCAATGAATACCCGGTTGTCGACGGCTCGGCTATTATAGTCCCGGCCGGAGCGCAGCATAATGTGGTTAATACTTCCAAAACGCAGGAGCTGAAGCTATATACTATTTATGCCCCGGCGCACCATAAAGATAAAATAGTGCGGACGACCAAGGAGCAAGCCGAAGCAAACGAAGAAGAGTTTGACGGTGTTACAACGGAATAAATTATTTAAGACTTGACTTTCTGGTTTAGCCTTTTGTATAATGTGCGTACCCCCGGCGTTTTAGACGTGGGGCCGGCAAAGATAAAGGGAAGTTTTTAAATTTGCTGTTTTTATAGCACATTTTGTTTTACGTACAAGATTAACATAACAAATATGCTGCCAGCCCCTATTCCCCCCAACGAAAAAGAGCGGTTAGCCGCCGTTTTGGAGTTGAAAATTTTAAATACCAAGCGCGAAGAACGATTTGACCGCATTACTAAAATGGTTTTAGAGCGGTTTAATGTCCCCATTTCCACCATATCCATATTGGATGCCGACCGCGAATGGTATAAATCTTGCCAGGGCCTTGATGCCAAAGAAGGGCCGCGGTCAACATCTTTTTGCGGGCATATCATTTCACAAAATTATATTTTTGTGATAGAAGATACCCTGCTTGACCCGCGCTTTGCCGACAACCCACAAGTTACCGGCAAGCCATATGTGCGTTTTTATGCGGGCATGGCGTTGCGCAACAAAAAAAACGATCTGACAGTCGGAGTGCTTTGTTTAAAAGATACCAAGCCCCGAAAGTTTAGCAAACAGGATATACTGGATTTAAAAAAATTAGCCGAACTCGCGGAAGAGGAATTAAATAAGCCGCAGGCATCTAAGTCTTAGTCTTAAACAAAAAAAGGACTTACGACTTTACTATTTTGATTCCATTCCGAGGAGTGCATCCGACGAGAAATCTGTTAGAATAAGTTGCGTTGTTTATAGATTTCTCCTCCTCGGCTGCACTCGTCGTCGAAATGGAATCAAGCGCCCAAGTTTTAAAAAATTAATACTTAAATTTATGGAAACCATAATCGACAAAACCAAAACCGCTTTGGTGGTAATTGACTTGCAAAAAGGCATCGCCTCCATGCCCACTCAGCCGCATGAAGCCAAAACCGTTATTGCCAATGCCGCCAAACTGGCGCAGGCTTTTAGGAAAAACCAAATGCCGGTATTTTTGGTTAGGGTTTCAACATCAGTGGACGGCAAAGACCGTTTGGCGCCGATTGTTGACGGCGAAAACGCGTGGGGCAACCGCCAGATGCCGGCTGATTGGAGTGAAATAGTTCTCGAGCTGGGGCTGGAAGCAACCGACTTCATCGTCACCAAAAAACAGTGGGGAGCTTTTTACGGCACGGAACTGGATTTGCAGCTGCGCCGCAGGAAAATAGATACCATCGTTTTATGCGGCATTGCCACCAACATTGGGGTGGAGAGTACCGCGCGTTTTGCCTTTGAATATGGCTATCAGCAGATTTTTGTGGAAGACGCCATGTCCAGCCGCAGCGCGGAAGAACACAATTTTACCGTAAAAAACACCTTTTCCCGAATGGGGCGGGTACGTAAGACGGAAGATGTTTTGGCAAGTCTAAAGTAAAATTTTAAGCTTTAACAAAAATCCATCTTAAAGATGTGGTTTTTATTTCCCCAAAACAGTTTGTTCGGCGATTTGGCGGAGGATTTTGGCGGTAGGAGGATCGAGAGTTAGGGGAGAGGCATTGGCGACTGATTTATTAAACAGGGTAACGTAAAACACGCAAGCGGCTAAGTAGGTGCCTGCGGTTGAAGGATGCCTATCGTCTTGGTAAAGCTGAATTTCGGGATGGGTTTGTCTTACTACTTGCCAGGCTTCGCCAACCGGCGCCAACAGAGCGCCGGTTTTTTGTACCATTTCGTAGTAAGATTTAGACAGCTGGTTTTGCATCGCCGTGTAATTGCACAAGGTCGGGGAGTAAGTGCAATACTGCGGGTCGCCGTCTTTGTATCCCCAGGTTTCAAAGAACACGGTCTTGGTGGTGGAGCCCAGGGGATGAACTAGGCTGTCCAATTGCAGCGCATAGGGTATTACTTCATTATTGACGCGGGAATCCTGGAGCGCGGGCATTTCGCTTTGCTCTTGCAAGACCACAAAATTCCAAGGTTGGGATTTTATTTTACTCAAAGCTGTTTGGTCGGTAGTGTCCTGTTTTAGCGTGTAACTGCCCGGGTCGTAGGCGTCGTATTTAACACTATCGTCCAGCGATTGGGCAATATCGGCAATTGTTTTAGGCAAATCGTTGACAGACGTTAAACTGTTGCCAAGAAATAGGACGCTAATGGTTGAGCCTTTTGATTTGGGCACGCCATATTTCGCGTAAACTAAAATCCCGCCGATCAATATTATCAGCACGGCGATAAAAACAGTATGTCGTGTGGGTTTGCTTTTGATTTCCATTATAAGCTAGCCAATTTGGCAGCCAAGCCGATATAATTTTCCGGCGTAAATTTTTTCAATTCTTTTTTGACTTTTGCCGAGACATCAAGTCCGTCAATAAATTTGTGGATATCGGCTAAAGTAACCTGTTTGCCGCGGGTGAGTTCTTTTAATTGCTCGTAGGGTATTGCTACGCCCTCGCGCCGCAGGACGGTTTGAATGGCTTCGGCAACCACTTCGGGATGACTTTGTAAATCGGCGATAATTTTAATTTTATTTATTGAAATTTTAGAGAGGCCTTTGAGCAAATATTCGTAGGCAATCAGGCAGTGGCCAAGCGCTGTGCCGAAATTCCGTTCTACCGTGGAGTCGGATAAATCTCTTTGCAGGCGGGAAATGGGAAGTTTGCGGGAAAAGAATTCAAACAGCGCGTTGGCGAGTCCTAAGTTGCCTTCGCTGTTTTCAAATTTAATCGGGTTAATCTTGTGCGGCATGGTACTGCTGCCAACCGTACCTCCTGGGGATTTTTGTGCAACCCATTCATCGCTAATGTACCGCCACATATCCTGATTAAAGCCGATTAAAATAGTGTTGATGTGGCGCAGGCAGTCAAAAATTTGGACTTCATTGTCATGGGGATCAATTTGGGTTGTAAATAAATTAGGTTCTAGGTTTAAGGTTCTAGGTTTTAGGCTAGAGTGGTTATTAAGGCTGCCGACGAAATTTTTGCTGAATTTTACCCAATCTACTTTGGGATAAGCGGCAATATGTGCGTTATAATTGCCGCTGGCTCCGTTGAGTTTAACGGATATTTTAATGTTTTTGAGAATACTCGTCTGTTTGCTTAAGCGTACGGCAAAAATTTTAAACTCCTTGCCAAAGGTGGTCGGGGAAGCAGGTTGGCCATGGGTGCGCGCCAACATTGGAAGGTTTTTGTATTTTTTAGCCAAGCTTTCCAAAGCCTTGCGCACTTTGTTAAGCTCGGGAAGAATAATTTGTCCTAAGGCGTCGCTGAGCATCATTCCGCGGGCTAAGGTATTGGTGTCGTAGGAAGTCAGGGCAAAATGGATATATTCCAAAATATCTTTAAGTGAAGTGCCGCCCAATTTGTCTTTCATAAAATATTCCACGGCTTTGACGTCATGGTCGGTAGCCTTGATGTTTTTGTAACCTTTGGTTTCAATATCGGAAATAATTTGCGCGTCCTTTTGAAAAAGTTTATAAAGATTTCGAATTTTGACGATTTCGGCGTTTTTGAGTTTTCGCAGTTTCAAACCCTTGGTTTGTGAAAGCGCGATTAAATATTCGCCTTCCACAATTAAACGGTAGCGCATAAGGGCTTGTTCGCTGAAGTATTTAGCCAGGGGTTCCGCGGTTTTGCGGTAGCGGCCGTCAATGGGGGAAATGGAATTTAAAGGCATAGGTTTTAGGTCTTAGGTTTTAGTAAATAAGCTGATAAATTTTTTTCAATCCTCTCCGCGATCGGTGTTTGTAAGTCTGTTTCAAACTTCTGGCCGGTGATTTGTTCAAATATCTGGATGTATCTGCTTGATAATTCCGCGACCATATCTGCCGGAGCAGGGGGCAAGACTTTATCTTCGTAGGGATTACTGTGTTCTTTAAACCACAATCTTAAAAATTCTTTGTCAAAGTTTTGGGGCTCCAACCCGGCGTCTATTCTGGCTTGATAACTGTCCGCTTGCCAATATCTGGAGGAGTCCGGTGTGTGGACTTCGTCGATCAGCATTAATTTACCGTTATTATCAAGCCCGAATTCGTATTTAGTGTCTACCAAAATCAGCCCGCGGCTTAAAGCAATCTTTTGGCCGCGCTTAAATAATTTAATGGCGGTATCGGCAAGTTGTTTCCACAACTCTTTCGGCAGGATTTTTTCTTCAATAATCTGTTTGGAGTTAAGCGGCCTGTCGTGTTCATCCGATTTGGTAGTAGGGGTTAGCACCGGTTTTTTCAGCTTTTGGTTTTTTTTCATGCCGTCGGGCAGGGTAAAATCCCCAAAATCCCTTTGGCCTTTTTGGTAAAGCGTCCAAAGGCTGGTGCCGGTCACGCCGGTAATATAGCCTCTTACTACCATTTCTATGGGTATTACCGAGCATTTTTTTACCACCACCACGTTGGGGTCGGGCGAGCCGATAATATGGTTTTGGATAATGTTTTTGGTTTGACCAAACCAAAATTTGCTGGTCTGGGTTAATACTTGGCCTTTAAAGGGGATAAGCGCCAAGTTGCGGTCAAACGCTGAATACCTGTCCGTCGACACCAAAATAATTTTGTCCGGCTGGGTATAAATATCCCGCACTTTTCCCTGGCGCCTTAGGCCTAAGTTGATGTTTTTTCCGCCGGAGGCGGATCCGCCTTTGGCGGAAAAATCGGTCTTTTCCAAAACACGGGTTAAGTTTTGCTGGATTGTTTGTTTGTCCATAAATAATTAATAATTATTCCCAAGCTAATTTATTTTTAAATTCAACCAGCTTATTACCAGCTTTTATTGTGCCAACGGGGTAAGCCTTTACGCCGGATTTTTGCAAATGGTTAATTACGGATTGGACAAAATCTTTTTTTACGACAGCGGTTATGCCAACTCCCATATTAAAAGTTTTTAGCATATCGACATCTTCAAGTCGGCCGAATTTTTTTAAAATTTTAAAAATAGGCAAGATTATAATTTTACTAAGATCTATTTGGGCGTTTAGTTTTTGAGGTAAAATCCTGTCCAAATTTTCCTTAATGCCCCCTCCGGTAATATGTGCCAAGCCGGTTAGTCCAGGTTTGCCAAAAAGTCCTTTAAGACTATTGTAGTAACAGCGATGAGGAGTAAGGATGGTTTTTAGAAAGCTTTGTCCATTTATTTTTGAGTTTAAAATTTTAGGCCGCTCCTTCATAATTTTTCTCACCAACGAGTAGCCGTTGGTGTGAAGACCACTGGAAGCCAAGGCCAAGACGATATCGCCGGATTTGATTCTGGAACCGTCAATAATGTCCCCTTTTTCCACTACCCCGATTATACTGGCACTCAAAATGTAAGTTCCGGCTTCCACCACTCCGGGCTGTTCCGAGGTTTCGCCGCCGGTTAAGACGCATCCGTTTTGTTTGCAGGCTTGGGCTAATGAAGAAACGATTTTCACCACAATTTTCTTTTCCATTTTCCCGCAAACAATGCAATCCTGTACGGACAGCGGTGTGGCACCCATAACAATAGCATCGTTAATCAGATGTCCTATAAGGTCATAGCAGATGGTTTGAACGCTGTTATTCTGTAAAGCCAATTTTTGTTTTGTTCCCGGCTCCTCGGTTTTAAATACTAAGACCGGATGTCTATATCCGGGAAAACGGCCGTCAAACAGCGTGGCAAACGCGCCTACCTTATTTAGTACCTTGGAATTGTTAGTTTTTAGCGCTTTTGCCATTTGGCGTTTGCTATCGTTGGCAACGTCAATGTTTACCCCAGATGTTTTGTAAGATAACTTTACCATCTATTTGCTCTTTAAATATTTTTTATACCCTTGCTTTTTTAACTTTTTGGCCTTGGTATTTATGGAACTTGCTAAGGCTCTTTTGTAGTTAGATAATTTTTTAGCCAAGCTTCCATCAGTCGTCGCTAAAATTTGTACTGCTAAAAGCCCCGCGTTTTTCGCGCCGTCAATTGCCATGGTGGCTACTGGAACGCCGGGAGGCATTTGGAGCGTGGATAAAAATGCGTCTAAGCCGTTAAGTTTCCAGTTTATCGGTACGCCAATAATGGGTAAAGTAGTATTTGCTGCCATCGCGCCTGCCAAATGCGCGGCGCCGCCGGCGCTGGCGATTATTACTTTTAGCCCGCGGCCAATAGCTGTTGTAGCGTATTCGTGTGCTTGCTTTGGCGTGCGGTGGGCAGAGCAAACGGTTATTTCAAAAGGCACGCCGAATTTTTCCAAAACCTTGGCCGCTTCCTGCATTACCGGAAGGTCGCTGTCGCTGCCCATTATAATTCCGACTTTTGGGTTCATAAATATAATCTTAATTAATTTTTAAATTGGATCATCCATATAATCTTGCGTATCTTCTTCCTCACCTTTTCCTATACCGGTAATAGGTTCATGTGGAGGTGGAAATTTAGGGAGTTCTCCATGAGGTTTTTTTGGCGGAAGAGGCCTGAATTGAGGTTCTCCCCTAAGGTTTTGTTGTATTGTTTCTTTCATAATTTTAAGGTTAGTTATTTCTAATCTTAATTTTAGCATAAACCCATATAAGTTAGGAATTGAGTTTTTTAATAATCCTAATCAAATCTTTTATATTATTGATTAAAAAGTCAGAATGGTGTTTTTTGAGGCGGGCGATGCTGTTCCAGCCGCCAGCCAGAGCAACGGTATGGTAACCAAATTGTTTGCCTATTTCGATTTCTTCTTCCGTATCACCCACAGAAATTATCTCAGATGGTTTTAATTTATTTTTTTTGGCGTAATTTTTGAGCTTGTCGGCCTTACTTCTGTTATGTAGGTGCGATCGGTCGCCCTCCATTCTGGCTAAGGTTGTCGCAAAATACTTTTTTATTTTAAGTCTTATGAGATGCTTGTTTATGTCAAAAATAGTGTGATTACTATATATAATACTTACAATAGATTGCCCCTCTAGCCATTCCAAAGTTGTTTTTACTCCGCCACGGGTACGACAGTGTTTGGCTTGTATTTCGTAGTTTGAATGAAAGATCCGATTAATTTTAGTAAAATTTTTATTAAAAAATTTAATATCAAATCCAGCCTTAAGCCAATAATTTTTTACAGGGATTTCAAAAGTTTTTTGAAAATGTGCTAAGCTTATAGGTCTTAGTTTGAACTTAACCAACGTTAAGCTATTGGCTCTGATATTGGCATTAGTATCAGCGAGGATTGTTCCGTTCCAGTCAAAGGCGATTAATTTTATTGCCATAAAATTTTCTTTTTCCGGCGTCATTCTGAGCCCGAATGCATCTGAGGGCGAAGAATCTTTTCAACTTTGATGGGATCCTTCGCTCGATGAACTCGCTCAGGATGACGCCACAGTGGTAAGTGATTGCTGCCCGATGTCGGTGCGGTAGTGTAAGCCGTCAAAATTTATCAGTTTTATCGCGGCGTAGGCTTTGTTTAAGGCGGATTGCAAATCATCGGCAACTGCCGTAACTCCCAGGACGCGGCCGCCGTTGGTGATAACCCCTCCTCGCCCCCCCTCTGCAAGGGGGGGAACGGAAGGAGAAAAGGCTGTACCAGCGTGGAAAATTATTATGTCATCCAGCTTTTCCGCTTCCTCTATCCCTGTGATAATTTTGCCTTTTTCGTATTTGCCGGGATAGCCGCCGCTTGATAAAACAATGCAGCAGGCGTACTGTTTGGACCATTCAATTTTAACATCTGCTAATTTACCGCCTATACAAGCTTCCAAAATATCCAGCAAATCGGTCTTTAAAAGGCGCATATAGCTTTGCGTTTCCGGGTCGCCAAAGCGGGAGTTGAATTCTATAACCTTAGGGCCGTCTTTGGTCATCATCAGCCCCGGATAAAGTAAGCCCACAAACGGCAAACCCAGGTTTTTTAATCTTTCCAGCGCCGGTTTTACAATTTTTGACGAGACCTCGTCCATTATTGCTTCGCTAACCCACGGCACCGGGGCAATGGTGCCCATACCACCCGTGTTTGGGCCTAAGCCTCCATCGAAAATCGGTTTATGGTCTTGGGACGAGGGCAGTAATTGGAAATCATTCCCGTCGGAAAAAGCGTGGATGGAAAATTCTTGTCCTTGCAAAAACTCTTCTACAACAACTTCGTTTCCGGCATCGCCAAAAATTTTATTAACCATCACGTCCTGCAAGAATTTTTTAGCTTCATCCAAAGTTTTACAAACGCTCACGCCCTTGCCTAAAGCCAGACCGGAGGCTTTGATGACGATTTTTCTTTCTTTTCCTCCCCCTTCAGGGGGGAGGCTAGGTGGGGGTGAAGCAGGACTTGTCGTGTTCCACCCTCCCCCAGCCCCTCCCGTCAAGGGAGGGGAAAGATAATAGGATTCTATATATTGCAAAGCCTTTTCATAGTCCGCAAACGTCTTGAATTCTGCAGTTGGGATGTTATTTTTTTGCATTAGCTCTTTGGCAAAAGCCTTGCTGGCTTCTATTTGCGCGGCCTGCTTGTTCGGGCCCCAAATTTTAAGCCCGCGTTTTTGAAATTCATCCACAGCCCCCAAAGCCAAAGCATCATCCGGGCCGACAACGGTTAAATCTATCTGATTTTTTTCAGCCCAATCGGCCAAAGCTAAAACATCGTTTGCGCCAATCGCAACATTTTCCCCAAGCTGTGCGGTGCCCGCATTGCCCGGCGCGGTATAAATTTTGCCCACGCGAGGAGACTGTTTAAGCTTCCATGCCAAAGCGTGTTCGCGCCCGCCACTGCCGATTATAAGTAAATTGACCATAAAGTTTAGTTAAATTTCCGCCAGAGGCGGATCCGCCTACGGCGGAAAATAAAATTGACAAAATTATAGAAACAACGCGGCGACAAAACCTAAAATGCCAAAAATCAAGCCAATAAAAGCTCCCTTAGTCGGCGTTTGGCCGCCGACGAAATAAGCCATAAACGGTTCTATAATCAAAATGGAAGTAATGGATATTACGCTGACTATCCAAATATTTTTAAAGTTTTTTAGGCCAAGCATGTAACCGGCGAGCAGGAAGATGCCGGAAATTAAGATCATCGGCCAGATCCTAAAAAAGACCCTGGCAAAAGATTCGGCATGTGTATGGTAATATCGGGCGCCAAAAATTTCGGCGTAAATGCCGGCGAGCTCACCGATAATTATGATTGTCGCGGCTAAAAATTTGTTCATATTTTAAGTCACATTATTTAACGACCGTTAAATAATGTGATTATGTTGTTGTCAATTTTTGGAGTACTTCCACATAAAGCTGATTTTCTTTGGCTTTGAGCCTGGCATACAGAGAATCAACGTTATCGCTTGCCTGGATTTTTTCAAACACCCGTCCCAGCACCGGGCCAAAGTCAAAGTTTAGAGTTAAAAAGTGGATGGAGGAGCCGGCATATGCGGCTTTTTGGTTTAAAAAATTTGCTATTGCTTTTTCGGTCAGCATCCCTTTGTTCCACAAACCATCGGTGTTGTCAGGATTTTTTACAATGCCATCAACCGTATTCGGAATAAGGCCTGGGTGTAGGTTTAAAATTTTATTGGGGAAAGCCAAAATAACCTCGTCTAAAATGATTTGTTTCCAGCCGGCCAGGCAAATGTAATCGGGCTGTAATTTTTTAAGTAACGGCAACAATTCTTCCTTGCGCGGGCAGATTTGAATCGGTAAATTATGTTTTTTGGCGCGCTCCAAACCTAAGGCGTCGGCTTTGTCGGAAATTACGGCCGCGATTTTGGCTTTAATTTTACTTTGGGCAATTCCATCAATAATTGCCTGCAGGTTGGTGCCGGTGCCGGCGTTGGAAATAAGGACGACGAGGTTCATAAAGTTAATGACAAAAATTAAATAAATGACAAAATTGACAAAAATGAATGCAGTTATTTTTGTTCATTTCCGTCCGCCTCGGCTCGCGCCGGGCGAGACGGGTCGTTTTTTTCATCCTTGTTCACTTTTCTGGTATACCGGCTCTTTAACATCCGCTTGTTTTTCTTTTAAGTCTATCGGGTAATGTCCGGTAAAGCAGGAAGTGCAGAAAAGTTCTTCCGAGAGTCCGGTAGATTTTATTAAACCTTTGAGCGATAAAAAGCAGAGTGAGGTGGCACCTAAAAACTGCCGAATTTCTTCCACGGTTTTATGCGAAGCAATCAGCTTTTCCTGTTTAGGTGTGTCTATGCCGTAAAAGTCGGGAAACTTTACCGGCGGTGAGCTGATAAGCATGTGAACTTCTGTGCAGCCGGCCTCAAACAACATTTTTACCAATTGGCGGGAAGTGGTGCCGCGGACAATGGAGTCGTCCATGACAATAACTTTTTTGCCCTTTAAAACTTCGGTCAAGGGAGTAAGTTTTAATTTTACCCCCAGGTCGCGGCTGTGCTGTTCGGGCTGGATGAATGTCCTATGGATGTAACGGTTTTTTACCAAGGCCATTTCCATTGGGATAGCGGAAACGCTGCTGTAACCGCTGGCCACCGGGTAGGCGGTTTCCGGGACCGGAACCACAATATCGGCATTTTTAGGGTATTCTTTAAACAGCTGGATGCCAAAGTTTTTGCGGACTTCGTAAATTGACTTGCCTAAAATGTTGCTGTCGGGGCGAGCAAAGTAAACAAATTCAAAAATATCCACTTTAGTTTTGCTCGGCTCAATTTGTACGGACTCAACGCCGTTTTTGGTAACAATTACCATTTCACCGGGATTGACTTCGCGCACAAAGTCCGCGCCGACGGTATGGAAGGCGCAGGATTCGGAGGCAAAAACTATGGCGTCGCCGTTAACCCCGTTAGAAGTCTGATGCGCTTGCGCATCAGCAGTCCCGACTTCTGGTCGGGACTGACTTCTAATGGGGTAAATCTTCCCCATACACAGGGGCCTGATGCCAAAAGTGTCGCGCACCGCCACCAAGGTATCTTTGGTTAAAATTGTCAGACAAAAAGCGCCAGTAAACAGCGGATAGCTTTTTACTACGGCGTCTTTAATTGACAGTCCGTGTTCCAGATAGTAGCCTAAGGTTTTGGCCATAAGCTCGGAGTCCGAGCAGTCGTTGGTGGGAATGTCTTTTGCTTCCAAGAATTCTTTAAGCAGCCTTACCGAGGGCAGGTTGCCGTTGTGGGCCAAAGCCAACTGGTTGTCAATTACTACGGGTTGGGCGTGTTTAATGTTTGAACCTTCGGAGGTGGAATAACGGTTATGACCAATGGCTATATGGCCTTTTAAATTTTGGATGGTTTCTTCATTATAGACATGGGTAACCAAACCCATATTTTTATAGCAATCTATGTGGTTGCCGTCGGCCGTGGCAATGCCGCTGCTTTCTTGGCCGCGGTGCTGGAGCGCGAACAAACCGTAAAACGTCAGGCGGCTGACGTCCAAATTTTTGCCGTAGATGCCGAAGACGCCGCATTTTTCTCCGAGATTTTCCATAAATTCTTTTTACGAGGTACGAAACTAAAATTTATATATGATTTAAGTCCGGGTCGCCTTGTTCAGCGGCTTCATTCCACCCCTTTTCCCACTTAGTGATCTGTTCTGGGGCTAGTCCCGGAGGTTTTTCTGAAAACTCAACACCTCTTTTGAAAGCATCTATGCCCATATTTTCAAATATAGATTCACTTTCTTTTAAGCGTTTTGCTTCCGTCATTTCCTCTTCGTGATCTTCGCCAAAGCCCATATAATATATATTAATTATTAAAATATTTTACCGCGTTTTTAAAAATTTGCAGGCCGGGGCCGTATTTGGGGAGCGGTTTTCCGGCTCTTATCAGTTGTTCTTTAAGCAGCGGCCAGTTGGGGAGTTGGGTAAAAAACATGGCGCGCTCGGGGTGGGGCATGGTGCCCAAAATTTTGCCGTCTGCCGACGTTAACATCGCAATATCCAGAGTGGAGCAGTTGGGGTTCGGGGTTAAATTTTGGTAGCCGCACATCTCACCTTTATAGTATACACCAGCTACCATTTTTTGCTTTTTCAGCAACTCAAGCGTTTCATTATTAGCCACAAATTTCCCTTCGCCGTGGGCTATGGGGAGGGAGAGATAATCAATGCCGGTAAGCCAAGGAGATGGTGCCCATCTCTTTGAGATGGGCACCATCTCGGTTTTTACATCCACCCACCTGTCCGTGTACCTCGCGTTGTCGTTAAAAGTCAGGGCGCCGGGCAGCAAGCCTAAATTGGTCAGAATTTGAAAACCATTGCAAATGCCTATAGTCAGCTTGTCTTTTTGCACAAACTCGTCAAGCTCTTTTTTTAAATGGTTTTTTAGTTTGTTGGCATAAGCTTTTCCGGCGCCGGTATCGTCTCCGTAAGAAAAGCCGCCTGGTATGGCCAAAATTTGGTAGTTTTTGAGTTTCTTTTGACCACCGGCCAAATCGTTAATATGCACAATATCGGCCTTGGCACCGGCCAATTTAAAAGCAAACGCGGTTTCTTCTTCGCAGTTTAAGCCGTAGCCGGAAAGGACGATGACTTTTGGTGGCAATTTCATAATTAAAAATCTTTAAATTTTGCTTTGTAAGCCGTTAAAGCATCTGAAATTTTTATATCGGCAATGGTTTTTCCATCGGTGCCGTTATTTTGATATTGTTGCCTTTAATCTCGCCGATTTTGGCAAACATATTTCCTCGCATAAGCTTTTCAAAATTTTTCCTGTTTTTTGGATTTACAGTAACTAAAATTCTTCCTTGGCTTTCGGAAAAAAGCTTTTGAAAATCGAATTTGGCATTGCCCGGAAGCTTATTTAAATTTATATTTCCTCCCAAACCGCCGCCAGCCAAAGTTTTACAAATAGCTGTTGCCAAACCGCCGCCACCGACGCTTATTGCCGAAGCGACCAGATTTTTTTGGATACAATTATAAAGAGCTTTATACATTCCGCGATTTTTTACGGCATCCACTTTTGGCACGTTGCAGCCCAAGGCTCCAAGCATCGCGTAATATTCACTGCCGCCGAGCTCGTTTTTAGTTTCGCCCAAAATGTAAATCAAATCGCCGGGCATTTTGGCTTCCAAAGACACGGTTTTTTTTATGTCGGGCACCACGCCGATGGCGGAAATGAGCAAAGTCGGCGGCACGGAAATTTTTACCGGTTCGCCGCTTTTATCAAAACCTTTAAAGTCGTTGAACATGCTGTCTTTGCCCGAAATAAACGGCGTGCCGTATGCTACGGCGTAATCGTAGCAGGCTTTGACTGCCATTTTTAATTGGTATAGCCGTTCGGGTTTATTGGAGCTTGACCAGCAAAAATTGTCCAAAAGTGCCAAATAATCCACGTCCGCTCCGGCTGCGGCCGCGTTTCTTACGGCTGTGTCTACGGCGCAGGCGGCCATATGGTAGCAGTCAATGTCGGAATAAGAAGGGTTAAGGCCGCAGGCCAAAACTACGCCTTTTTGGGAGCTTAAAACCGGACGGGTTACGGTGGCTCCGGCGTTAATCCGGCCGCGGCCCTGCAGCGGTTTTAGCACGCTTGAGCCCTGGACTTCGTGGTCATATTGTCTGGCTACAAATTCCGTGCCGGCTATATTCAGGCGTTTTAGCATTGCCAAAATGTCCGTGTCGAAATTTTCTCTTGCCGGGACCGCGATTTCTTCCGCTTCGGGTGTTATCGGAACAGAGTGCATAATTTTGCGTGCGCGGCCTTCATGTAAAAATTCCAAATCCACATCTAAAACTATTTTTTCGCCGGCTTTGACCACGCATTTTCCGGAATTAGTAAACTGCCCGATAGCAGTTGCTTCCACTCCGCGCCGTTTCATTAAGTTAAAGAATTTTTTCCAATTCTTTTTTGGCACGGCCAGGGTCATTCTTTCCTGGGACTCGGAAATCCAAATTTGCCAAGGCGTTAGCCCGGGATATTTTAGCGGCACTTTATCCAGGTTGACTTCGCAGCCACCCCTCGACTTCGCCCTCTCGGCCCTGCTTGAGGGCTTCGCTCGGGACGACCCTGTTGGGTCGCCCATTTCTCTTGCCATTTCCGCCACGGAGCAAGACAGGCCGCCGGCGCCGTCATCGGTAAGGCTGTTGTACAGCCCTAAATCCCGCGCTTCTTTAGCCAGCGCATCGCTCAATTTTTTTTGGGTAATCGGGTCGCCAATCTGCACGGCCGCGGCCGGACTGCCGGAATTCAAGCTTTCCGAAGAAAAAGTCGCGCCGTGGATGCCGTCCCGGCCCACGCGCCCGCCGAGCATTACTATATAGTCGCCGTCCTTGGCTTGTTTTTTAAAAGAATCTTTGCCGTTGATTTTTTTCGGGATAAGCCCGACGGTTCCGGCAAACACCAGGGGTTTGCCGCGATAACGTTTATCAAAATACAAAAAGCCCAAGTTGGTGGGGATGCCGCTTTGGTTGCCGCCGGAGTTGATGCCGGCAACAACGCCGTCCATTATCCGGCGGGCGGGCAAAAGTTTTTGCTGTTTTTCTTTGTCACGGAAAAGTTCGGTTTTATCTTCGGGATCGCCCAGGCAAAAACCGTAAACGTTAATTACCGGCTTGGCGCCTAGGCCAAATCCTAAAGCGTCGCGGTTGACCCCGACAATGCCGGTGAGGCTGCCGCCAAAGGGGTCTAGGGCAGAAGGGGAGTTATGGGTTTCCACTTTGTGGGTTATTACATAATCGTCGTCAAAAACAATTCCGCCGGAGTTGTCCGTAAACACGGAAACGCAAAAATCCCGCTTGTCTTTTTTCTTTCTAATTTCATTCGTGGCGGCTTTTATGTAGGTTTTATACAGTCCGTTCTTAATTTCATCCAGTTGGTCGGCAAATATAGTGTGCTTGCAGTGCTCGCTCCAGGTCTGCGCTAGGCTTTCCAGCTCCACGTCCGTGGGCTGGCGTTTTTGGGCCTTGAAATAATCACGGATGGCCTTCATGTTATCCAAATCCAAAGAGAGCGGGCCGTGGCGCTGCTTGGTTTTTGGGTCCATTATTCCTTGTTTGCCAATAGCAGCGAGATCTTCATCGCTTACATTTAAATCTACCAAAATAGCACCCTGGTTTTCCGGCAAAGTGACTTTGGGCGCGGTTATGCCCATGCCGCCGTCGGTCTTAAATCTATCAAAACTTTTTATTTTAGCCTGCTGGATAAGTGGGTTGTATAAACTGTCCGCGATTTTTTTAATATCACCCCCTTCACCCCCTCTTATTTTAAGAGGGGGAGCTATTTTATCCCTCCCCTTAATATAAGGGGAGGTTGGGAGGGGATATTTTTTTTCAAAGTTAACAAATAAAACCTGGGAAGAGTACACTCCTTCACCAGGTTTAAATTTTAATTTTAGCCCGTCTTCCAAAGTTTCTTTGGCCGTGTTGCCTACGTTGTCCGTCACGCCCGGCAAAAAGCCAATCTCTATGGCCCAGTCAAAAGTTTTTGGCGCTAAGGGTTTTTCGCTTGCCTGCTGAAGCAGGGGATTGGCCAAAAGCTGCAATGCCTTAGCTACTTGCTGTGGGGCAAAAGTTTTATCTATAGCATAGCAATCCGTAATTGCTACGTCCTTTACTGGGGCTTTAAGTCCTAAGTTTAAAAAAGCCTTTTTTTTTGCCTGGGCTCTGGCGTCCGGCACAATGTATTTTACGGAGATTTTATGCATTAGAATAAAAAATAATCTTCCTTAAAGAGTTGTTTTTGGAAGATATATATAGACATTGAGAAATCAAAAAGTATCGTTCGATTGGTGGTTTTATTGTAACCAAGTTTTAGCCGTGCGTCAACCCTGGAAAATGGGCGGATTTTGGATAAAAAAACACCGCCTGGGAAGCCCGCGGCAGAGAGAGGAGCACGCAAGCTCTCTGGCAGGCTTCCCGATGGCGGCGCCGGGAACGGATGTTGGGCAACCCTTGTCAAAGGGCGTCTACAGTTCGTTCCCGAAACTGCATTATGATGATGGCGGCCGGAGCCGTAGCAGTTCCGCGCAGCTTGATAACT
Organism: Candidatus Doudnaibacteriota bacterium; assembly: GCA_963768175.1. Taxonomy (GTDB): domain Bacteria; phylum Patescibacteriota; class Doudnabacteria; order UBA920; family UBA920; genus PALSA-1336. The sequence continues at coordinate 148,608 of CAVYGQ010000002.1, forward strand.
GGCGGTTGCGGGCGGACCCCGGTCGAAACGGCTGTGTTACCTCCTTCTTCCTCCTTCTTATAGGGGGTTAAGCGCCCCACATCCATCGGGACGCTTTTACTGCGAAGCCGCGGATTTCGCGGCAGAACCGCACAAGCCGGTGTATGCCGGCTCTCCGTCCCCTAACCTTCTCGGCTAGTTGGCGGATTTGCTGGTGGCGGCGTTGAGCCGCCACTTGCGGTAGTTCATGGCCTAAATATAGGGATTAGAAGGAAAAAAGTCAAATGAAAAAAGCGTTCCGGATATCATTGATATTTGTGGGCTTATATATTACTATAAATTTGTATTTTTACTATTATTATGTATTATGAAACGCATATTTATCGCTATTTCTATATCGGAACAACTTCAGGAGGGAATTTTGAAGTGGGAAAGCCGGTATCAGAAATTGCCGGTCAGATGGCTTGTGGGAAAAAATCTCCACGTAACTCTGGTGCCGCCATGGTATGAGCAGGACTTTAAAGCTATAAGCAGTAAGTTAAAAGTCGTAACCGCAAAACCGTTTGAAATTAAATTTGATAATATATCTTTCGGACCAAACCAAAGTGAGCCCCGCGTGATCTGGGCGATGGGGGAGGCGGGAGAGGAAATTAGGGAATTAAAGAAATTAATTGAAACTGCGCTAAGCGGTGGTGTTAGCAAAAAATGCGGTCGCACTTTATTGCAACACATAACTTTGGCTAGGTTTAAGCCGGAAGATTTTGGGAGGTTCCCTATAAAGCGTCTCGATGAAAAAATTGGTTGGCGGCAAACGGTAACTTCGTTTGTGCTTTACGAATCGCACTTGTCATCGTCCGGAGCGGATTACGAGGTGCTTGAAGAGTTTCCTCTGAAATCTTCTACGAAATACGAAAAAAACTAAATACGAAACGTAAATCCCCAAATGGCCGTTATCTGGGAATTTGGGAAGCAAAAGAAGGGCCGCCCTAAGTGCATCAGGGCGGCGTGTTGAGTCTTGCGTGGTCGTGGCGTGGGCGGATAGAGTCACTGTCCGTAGTATTGGCGGGTTCCGACAGTTGGTTCCCAGTCGGCGTTGTCCTGACAGTACTTTTTGTAGGTATCGGGTTTACCCTCTACTGGAGGTTCTTCAGGCTTGGGATAGAGCCTCTCGGGGGTCTCCCGATTATGCCTTTCTTCTCCGGGGGTCAGCTTGGACCCGTCATCTTGCGGACCCGACGCTCCCCAGAGATTTGGGTTTTTCAAGGCTTTCCGGACTGCAAAGAAAGCGTAGGTGATCGCCACGGCCGCAATAACGGCCACGAAGTAGAACAGCGACCGATCGGCGTGCGTAGCGTTGGTGTTGGGCGTGCTCCCCCAGAGTGACCAGGGAAGGACTATCATAATCAGGATTATCCTGAGCCGTCTAAGCAGGACCATCGTTTGTCTCCTCCTGGATTGGTTTGGACTTCTCATGTAGCATGCGATCGTCTACATGATCGCCTTCCGGTTCCAGGGGATCCCCAGGAACCTTCAAAACTACATCAGAGCAACTGATTTGCATAATTCCTCTTGAATCAGTCTGGTATGAGCCGAACTGACTACATTGTAGTTTTTACCGGGCTTGGTGTCAAAAGGGATTTGACGCGTTGCGGAGGACGGTAAAAAGGATTAAAATCAAGACATGAAAGACGGCAAGAAAATCATCCATCCTTCGCGTAAAGCTACGGAGGATGACCATCTATATTTATCGCCGGTAAAGACCGGCGATAAAGGAAAGAAGTGGGTCAAACTCGCGATTTTTGACATAGACGGGACGATTTTTCGTTCGTCTTTGATTATTGAGCTTAGCCAGGCTTTGGTGGATGCCAAAATTTTTCCTATTGCCGCCCAAAAGGAAATCAGCAAGGAATATTTGGCCTGGTTGGACCGCAAAGGCAGCTATGAGGCTTACATAAATAAAGTGGTAAAAATTTACGTTAAATACATAACCGGGAAAAAATTTACCGCGGTGGACAAAATCGCGCGGCAGGTTATTGCTTACCAAAAAGACCGCGTCTACCGTTTTACCCGCGACCTGATAAAGCGGCTTAAAAAGCAAAAATATTTTTTGGTCGCCATTTCTGGCTCGCCTTCCTATATAGTGGCCAAATACGCCAAGGCTATTGGCTTTAACTTATTTTTTGGCACGGAGCTGGAAATGGTCAGCGGCAAATTCACGGGAAAAGTCAAAAGTTTGGAGTTCGCCTTTAACAAGGCGAAGATTGTCAAAAATTTGGCAAAAAAATACCGCGCTAATTTAAAGCTATCAGTCGCGGTGGGGGATACGGAAGGAGATATTGCGATGCTTAAATTAGTCGGCCGGCCCGTTGCCTTTAATCCTAATTTGGGTTTGGCCAAGTTCGCGAAAGAGCATAACTGGACGGTGGTGGCCGAGCGCAAAGACGTAATTTATCAAATAGCCGATTTTAAATTTTTAAACCGTTTATGACCATAAGCATAATCATTCCCGCCTATAATGAAGAAAGGTACATTGGCAACTGTTTGTGCGGCATTCTTAAATATGCCTCGGACAATTTAAAGGAAATTATTGTGGTTAACAACGCCAGCACTGATAAAACCGCCAAAGTGGCGGCAAGCTTTGCCGGGGTCCGGGTGGTGGATGAGCCCAGTAAAGGTTTGACCAAGGCCAGGCAGAGGGGATTGTTGGAAGCTACGGGGGAGTTGCTGGCTTTTGTGGACGCCGACAGCCTGGTGCCGGAAAACTGGTTTAACATTATTAACCGCGAATTTAGCGCAGACAATAAACTAGTTTGTTTAAGCGGCCCGTATGTTTATTTTGATACTCCCGCTTGGCAGCAATGGATGGTAAAGCATTTGTATTACGGCATGTTGGCGCGTATTGCTTATTTTTTTTCTGGATATATGGTTTCGGGCGGCAACTTTGTGGCCAGAAAAGACGCACTTTTAAAGATCGGCGGCTTTGACATTAGTATTGCTTTTTATGGGGAAGATACCGATATTGCCAGGAGGTTGCATAAAGTCGGCAAGGTCAAATTTTGCAGCGAATTTTTTATGTCGACTTCTGGCCGGCGCTTTGCCAACGAAGGCACCATTAACACCGGCGCCAAGTATGTGGCAAATTATACTTCCGTTATGCTTACCAAAAAACCGGTGGTGAAAAAATATAAAGATATAAGATAAAAGATGGATTTTCAAGAAATAAAATCGCAATTTAATTTTAAGGGAGACATAAAAACCGATGACGCTACGCTGGCCAAATACAGCCGCGACGCCAGTATTTTTGAAATTGTCCCAAAGTGCGTGGTTTGCCCCAAAGATGCGGAAGACGTAAAAAATTTGGTAAAGTGGGTTTCGGCCAACAAAGGCCAAAATCCGGATTTATCGATTACCGCCCGCAGTGCGGGCACTGACATGGGCGGCGGCAGTTTAAACGATTCCATAATCGCCAACTTTACCGCTTATTTTAACAAAATTGAAATGTTCGGGCCGGATTTTGCCGTAGCGGAGCCGGGAGTTTATTATCGCGACTTTGAAGCCGAGAGTTTAAAGCGGGGATTGCTTTTGCCCTGCTTTACCGCGTCTAAAAGCCTGAACACCTTGGGCGGCATGGCGGCCAACAATTCGGCCGGGGAAAAATCGCTTTCCTACGGCCAGGTCAAAGACTACGTACAGGAGTTAAGCGTGGTGCTTTCCGACAACAACGAGTATGTGTTTGGCGAGCTGGACAATAGTCAGCTGGAGCAAAAATTAAGATTGCCGGGCTTTGAAGGCGAAATTTACCGCAAAATGTTCAGGCTGGTTAACGAAAATTATGGTGTCATAAAAAAAGCCAAGCCGACGACCTCCAAAAATTCAGCCGGCTACCTGCTTTGGGAAGTCTGGGATAAAGTTAAATTTAATTTAGCGAAGCTGATTACCGGCAGCCAGGGAACGCTGGGGCTGATTACCAAAATAAAATACCGTTTGGTCAGGCCAAAGCCCAAGAGCGAGCTTTTGGTGATTTTTATGAAAAGTTTGGGTAATTTAGGCGAGGTGACCGCTTCGGTAGCCGCTCACCGTCCGGAAAGTTTTGAAAGTTTTGACGACCATACCTTTAAATTGGCCATGAAATTTTTGCCCGATATGATAAAAAGGATGTCCCGCAAAGCCGCCGGCTTCGGTAAAAGTGGTAGCCAATTTAAACTCGGCTTGGAGTTTTTACCCGAAATTTGGCTTACGCTTACTGGCCGCGCGCCCAAACTGACTTTAATTGCCGAGTTTACCGGCAATAGCGAAGAAGAAGTTTACGGAAAACTGCTGCTGGCGCAAAAAGAAGTTCAGGCCAAGTTTAAGCTAAAAACCCGCATAACCAATAGTACTGAAGAGGCGGAAAAATATTGGGCAATAAGGCGGGAAAGTTTTAATTTACTGCGCCAGCACTCCCGTGGTCTGTCCGCCGCGCCGTTTATAGAGGATATTATTGTCCATCCCGGCCAGTTGCCCAACTTTTTGCCGGAGTTAACTGCCATACTGGATAAATATCCGAGGCTTATTTACACGATTGCCGGCCACGCCGGCGACGCCAATTTTCACATTATTCCGCTTATGGACCTAAGGCGCGCCGAGCAGCGCATGATAATCCCCAAACTTGCCGACGAGGTTTATGGTTTGGTCCTAAAATATCAAGGCTCCATAACCGCCGAACATAATGACGGGCTTATTCGCAGCCCGTATTTGGAAAAAATGTACGGACCCGAAGTTTTTGGGCTGTTTAAGCGGACCAAGGAAATTTTTGACCCGAAAAATATTTTTAACCCCGGGAAAAAAGTCGGCGCGACTTTTGATTACGCCTTAGCGCATGTAAAAAAAGTGTTATAAATATCAGAAAATTTGGTTAGCCAGAAGTCGGATAGCCAGATGGTTTAACTTCCAGAATTTTGACGAATCCGACTTGCACAGCAGCGGATTTTTTTATATGATAACAGAACCATGTACTATTTTGCCTACGGATCAAGCATGAATTTCCACCATATGCGCAGAATATGCGGCTGGCATTTTACCATGCTCGGCCAGGCCGTCCTGCCGGATTTTGAATTTGGCTTGGACAAGCGTGGCTATGCCAACATCCATAAAAAAGAAGGAGCCAAGGTCTATGGCGTACTGTATAATATTGACCAGTACTGCATAGATGCGATGGATGAATATGAGGGTTACCCAAATATTTTTAGTCGTCTTTTGGTAAATATTACGGACAAAGACGGCGCTTTGCGCAAAGCTTGGGTGTATTTGGAAAAGCCCGAGGAATTCGGCGGCACACAGGCAAATGAAGCCCATTTTAAAATTCTTATTGCCGGAGCCAGGGCAAGCCATCTGCCGCAGCAATGGATTGAATTTTTAGAGTCCTTCCAAAATAACCCGAACGTTTAATTGTCTTATAAATAAAGCCAAACCAAACCTCCTATCTGGAGGTGATTTTTTTGCCCCAATAGACTATAATATAGATATGCTCCGCAAAATCTTTAAAATCGGCCATTCGGCCGCGGTAACAATCTCTCGAAGCCTTTTAAAGGATATGGATTTTAAGGTGGGCGATAAAGTTAAGCTGGAAATTAGCCCGGATAAGGGAGGACTTATTATCCGTCACGGGAAAAAAGAAAGCCAGTTAAGTTTGGGGTTAAAGGTAAGGCCAAAGTTATAAGAGTAGAAAGTTTCCGCCAAAGGCGGATCCGCCTTTGGCGGAAAAAGTAGAAAGTTATGGCGAAACACATAAATATAAAAATTTCCGGACGGGTGCAGGGTATTGGCTTTAGGTTTTGCGCTTACGAAAAATTTGTGGAATTGGGTTTGACCGGCAAAGCGGAAAATACTGAAGACCGGGGTGTGCTGGTAGACGCTGAGGGTTCTGAAGAAAAGTTAGAGCTGCTAATTGATTGGTGCCATCAGGGTCCGGCGGGAGCCAAAGTGGACAGGGTTGAAGTTACGGAAGTTGCTGAGCCTTTTGTGCCATTAAAAGTGAGCTAACTTTTTATATTATTAAAAAGATGTAATTTAGATCTATGATTATAAAGTTTAAGCGCGAGACAAAAATTATTTTTATTTTTTTGGCCTTAATTATTATAGGCGCGGTTATTTTTATTGCCGTAAATTACCGGAAATTGAAAAAACCCGTTCCGGTCCCCCAGAATTTGGCCGCGCAAGTTAAGGCTGCGCAGGTTCCCATTTTACCGCGCGGCGCTGCCAGCCCCGGAAGAAATTAAAAAACAGGTTTGCCCTTAATTGCGCTAGGTTTTATGAAGAAAGCGACTGTGATTTTAATTGTTTTAGTGATTTTAGGTTTAGCGGTTGAAGTTCTTTATAAATATTCCGGAAGCAGAACCACTACTTTCAATAATCAAGATCAGCAAAAAATTAACACAACCACGCCTATGAATATTTCCAGCCCGGCTTTTGCCGACAACCAGGCGATACCTAAACAATACACCTGCGACGGTGACGGCATAAACCCGCCCTTACAATTTTCCAGTGTGCCCAGTGAGGCTAAAAGTTTGGCTCTTTTGGTGGAAGACCCGGATGCCCCCACCGGAACATGGATCCACTGGCTTATGTGGAATATCCCGCCCACGGTAAGCCAAATCGCCGAAAACAGCGTGCCTGAAAAAGCGGTTCAGGGACAGGAGAGCAGCGGACAAAACGTTTACGGAGCGCCGTGCCCGCCCAGTGGCATCCATCACTATATTTTTACCCTCTTTGCCTTGGACAGCGAATTGAACTTACCGTCTTATTCTACGGCTGAAAATTTGCAGGCCGCCATGCAGGGACATATTATTGAACAAGCCCAAATTGTCGGTGTTTATGGGAGATAGGAGTTAGTGGCAAGCAAAGAGTTAAAAGTCGAAAGACTAAGCCGTAGCGATAACATCAAGCGGCTTTTTTGTTTGACTGAAAAATGGTATAATAAAATCGACAAAAGAGAATTCTTTTGAAACAAAATGGCTTTAATCAATCGGCAAAAAATACAATCCGGATTTACCCAGCACCACTTTTTGATTTGGATAATAAGCCTATGATTATCACAAAAACCATACCTTTAAGATCGGTTGTAAAAAAGCCCACGGAAAGTGGTGCTGGGTTTACCCTAATAGAGTTGTTGGTTTGTATTGCGATTTTCGCGATTTTGGTTCTCGGCGTTTTGGGCTCGATTGGCGCCGTAACCAAAGCGGTAAAAATGGCCCGGGAGAAAACCATCCTCTCCAGCCTGTCTACCAATTATTTGGAAGTCGTCAGAAATATGCCCTACAGCCAGGTGGGAACTATTCAGGGCAATCCGCACGGCTCCTTGCCGGACCAGCCTAACGCGATTAGTCAGATTATTAACGGCGTCACTTATAATATTTATTATGAGGTTAACTATCATCACGACCCGGCCGATTCCGCCACTGGCACTCCCGATTACAAGATGGTCAAGATGAGCATTGTTAATGCTTCCACCAACCAGGTAACGGACTTCCAAACCACCGTAGTACCGCAAGGAGTAATTAGTAATCCGAATACCGGCGCGCTCCAGGTAAACGTCATCAATGCCCAAGGCCAGCCGCTGGTCGGGGCCAGCGTAAATATTACTTACCCGACAACTTCCCCTTACACTTATAATTTGCCCGACACCTCGGACGTTAACGGCCAGGTTTTGGAAGTCGGTTTGCCCAAAGCCACGAACGGTTACCGGATTGTGGCCACAGAGCCTGGCTATTCCACCGACCAGACGTATCCCTTAACTGTCCAAAACCCGAACCCTGTCCACCCCGACCCTACCGTGGCTACCGGTACCATTACGCAACTGACTTTGTCCATAGACCAGTTGGCCAATTTAAAAATTAGGACTTTAAATTCCATCTGCCAGCCTTTAAGCGGCGTGAATTTAAATGTGGCCGGCGCTAAACTTATTGGCCAAAACCCCAATGTCGTTAAATATAACAACAACTATTCTTCGGTTTCCGGAGCCATTGCTTTAAACAACATTGAATGGGATACTTACACGCCAACCTTGCTTACGGGCCAGAGCATAATTACCTACGGCACTTCGCCCATCCAGCAAATTACCATGTTGCCCAACACCACGCAGACCTTCACCATGATTTTAGGCTCCAACACCACGGCTAACAGCCTTTTGGTAATTGTCAAAGACGCCTCAAGCGCCACAGCTCTGGAAAACGCTTCGGTGACTTTAACCGACGGCGGCAGCTTCAGCCAGACACTACTTACCGGGGGAAGCGTTTGGGTGCAGAATAACTGGAACGGCGGCTCGGGCCAGGCGCAGTGGTCCAGCTCTACCCCTAGCATGTATTTTCAGGACAACGGCAACGTTGATGTGACTACGGCCGGCCAGATTAAGCTAAAAAAGATAGGCAGTAATTACACTACCGCCACTGGAACCCTGGAGAGTTCAACCTTTGATACCGGTACTAACGCCACAAATTATACTATTTTGTCGTGGCAGCCCCCTTCCCAAAGCGCTTCCACCACCGCTGTCTTCCAGGTAGCCGCTAATAACGACAACACTACCTGGAATTACGTCGGGCCGGACGGGACGGCAAACACGTATTTTACCGCTCCGGGCCAGGATATGGGCAGCATTTTGGACAACAATGAGTACTTCCGCTACAAAGCTTTTTTGTCCACGGTAAATACCGCAATAACTCCCACACTGTCTTCGGTCAATGTGAATTTTGTGACTGGCTGTTTTACCCCGGGGCAGGTAATTTTTACCGGACTTGCCGCCAAAACTTATTATGTTACCGTCTCTATGTCGGGATACCAAACGCAGAGTAACGTATCCGTGGGAGTAAACGGCAACCAGTACTTTCAGGTATTAATGAGCCCTTAGCCCAACGAAGTTGGGTTGACTTATAATCTATAATTTATAACTAATAACTTTGGAAGCGGTAATAAATTTTAGGCTATTAGTTATTAATTATTAGTTATTAGTTTTTGTGAAAGAAATAAAATGTAACAAATTACAGAATAATTCCGGTTTTACTATCATCGAACTGCTGGTGGTGATTTTTGGTTTTAGCCTAATTGTTTGGGGTTTGATAGCGCTTGTATCCAATATCCTTTCATTTTCCAACCAGCAAAGCGGTTTGCTTAGTGATACCGACCAGGCCAGAAGTTTGGCTTTCCAGATTGCTTCCGAACTTCGCAATGCCCAGACCGGAAGTAATGGAGGTTACGTTTTGGATACCGCGGCCACGGGCACGATTATTTTTTATTCGCCCGTTGCCGACATGGACACTGGCATAGAGAAGGTCCGTTATTTTGTGCAAAACGGCCAACTGTGGAAAGGCGTTACGGATTACAACGGCAGCAGCTACAACACCAGCACTGAAAAAACCTCCATAGTCCAAAAAGATTTGGCTAACGGCTTTACCCCGGTGTTTTATTATTATGACGGCAGCTACGTCGGCTCGTCTACCCAAACTTCGCTGGCGGTGCCGGTAAACGTTACGCAGGTAAAATTTGTGAAAGTAAATATCCAGATTTATAATAAAGCCGGAGTAAAGAATACCAACACCTACACGGTGACTGCCGGCGCGGCGATTAGGAACTTAAAAACGAATTTAGGACAGTAGGGTTATGTAAACATTAAAGCATTGAAGCATGAAAACAAATTCAAACATGGGGGAATATTTGGATAAATTAAAAAGTAAAATGGATGAGTATGTTCATTTTGTTTATAAAATCAGCAGGTCGTTCCCAAAGAAGAATTATACGGGTCAACATCCCAATTTCGGAGAGCCACGCTTTCTGTTATTTTAAATTTTATAGAGGGCTATGCTCGCAAGAGGTCAGCGGTTAAATTAAATTTCTGGGAAACATCTTATGGATCATTAAAAGAATCAAAGTATCTTTTATACTTTGCTTTTAAAGAGAATTGGATTATGCAAGCTGAGTATGAACAAGGTTCGGCAATAGCCGAAGAAATAGGTGCGATGCTATGGAAAGCCATTGAATCTTTGCAAAAGTAATATATTCATATAAACATATAAGCATTCAAACATTTAAGCATGGGTAAGACTTAGATGCAGGAATGTTTAAATGTTTATATGCTTGAATGTTAAGATGATTTTATGCTTATATGTTTAAATGATAAAGAAGAATCCGGCAGCATTTTGGTCTTTACCATCGTTATTATTTTTATTTTTAGCCTGGTGATGCTCGGGCTTTTGAGTTACGCCACAATGCAGATTAAAGTGACGCGCAGCGCGGTTTATGACCAGCAAGCCTTCCAGATTGCCGAAGCCGGAGCAAATTATTACCAGTGGCATCTGGCACACTTCCCCACCGATTTTTGGGACGGAAACGCCAGTACTACGCCCGGCCCTTACGTCCATAACTATCTTGATACCGACAGCGGGCAAGTTTTAGGGCAGTTTAGTTTAAGTATTACCCCGCCCGCGACGGGCACCACAGTTACCACAATCGTTTCCACCGGAACGGTTGTGGGGAACGTCAAAGAAAAGCGGACGGTGACCGTGCGTTACGGCATTCCTAGCCTGGCCCAATACGCTTTTTTGACCAACGGCGATGCCTGGATTGGTCCGGACGAAAGCGTCAACGGACAATTTTTTAGTAACGGCGGCGTGCGTTTTGACGGTACCGGCAACGCGCCGATTATGTCGGCCAAAAGTACTTATACCTGCCAGAGCTGGTCCGGCGACCCGTGTCCGCACACTGAAAACGGCATTTGGGGAGCGGCGCCGCAATCCACCCAGAATTTTTGGCAGTATCCCGTACCTAATGTGGACTTTTCCAGCATCACGGCCAGATCTGGCTACCTTAAAAACCAGCGCCCAAACGGCCGGCATCTATTTGGCGCCATCCAACGCCCAGGGTTATTCTCTGGTATTTAAATCGGACGGGACCATAGATTTTTATAAAGTTACCTCCTTAAATGCCGATCCTTCGGGCGTGGATGTGAATAAGAACACCCACAACGAAAGCATAGATTATAAAGTTACAAACGGAAGGACCTTTCTTTATAACGAACCCATTCCGGCAAACGGTGTTATATATATAGAGGACCAGGCTTGGGTGGAGGGGGTGGTTAAGGGCCGGGCAATAGTGGCGGCGGGGGTTCTGCCTTATAACGCCAATTCCGCCCCAAGCATCCACATTCAGAACAGCATAACTTATTTGGCCAAAGACGGTACCAATTCCTTGGGGCTAATCGGCCAGCAGGATGTTTTGATTACTTATCTTTCGCCCAATAATTTGGAAATTGACGCCGCTTTAATTGCCCAAAACGGCAGTGCCCAGCGTTATGACTATTCCCATAACACATTAAACTCCATTACCATTTACGGAGCCACGGCCAGCAACGGCACCTGGACTTGGACCTGGGTTGACAACGGGGGCGATTGTGTTTCCGGCTATTGCACGACCAGTACAACCTACGACCCAAACTTGTTATACTCCCCGCCGCCATCATTCCCTCTGTCTTCCGGCGGCTATCAGCAAATAAGCTGGAGCAGCAATTAGAAATGACAAAAATTAAAAAAATTTAAAAAATGAGCAAAAATAATGGGGCCTATATTTATGTCATTTTTGTCAATTTTGCTCATTTTTGTCATTAACACTTATGAAATATCTTTTAATTTTTTTACTGTCTTTCGCCTTTATTAATCCCGCTTTGGCCGCAAAGACGGTTTCAGGAGCCGTACCCAAACTCCAGCCTTTGCAGCCGCCGCCGGCGGGCATTACCCCCAATTACAGTAAAAATATCCAATATCAAGACCCTAATTACGTGCCAACTGCCGGCAGTTCAAATACAGGCCCCGGTTCTCAAGGACAGCTGCCGGGACAAAGCCCCGTGTCCGGGCAGTCTCAAGCAGCGGCATTGGTGCAAAACAGCTCGGCGCACCATTATGTTTGGTGGGCGGCTTTATTGCTGGCCGCGGCTTTATTAGGTTATTTGGTTTATAAGCGGAACAAGGCCAAATGAAAACTACTTGTCCTTATTGCGGCAATAACCCGGTGCCGCACCGTTTTTACCGGTATAGCGAAAACCTGAATATTTTTTTGACGCCGCTGCGGCAGAAACTTTTATATAATTCTTTGTCGCGTTTTTTTAAGGGCGGGACATGGCCGGGAAAAGTCGGAAACCTTTTTTTGGATTTGGGACTATTTTTGGGGATTGTTAAGCTTAGGCGGGAGCCTAAGCTTTGCAAGGTCAGGCGCGCCCAGGTTTTGTGGGAAGAAGCGCAAAAGCGGGGAATAGAAATGAGCGAACTGCTGCTGTTTGGCAGGCCGGTTGATACTTATGTGGCGGAGAAATCACAAAACACAAAACATAAAACACAAATCATTTTTTCCGGACTTCCGCGGCCAGTTGGTTATGTGAATAAGTGGTTAGATTTAATGGATGACAAGTGGTTGTTTAAAAAAGTTATGATGCAAAACGGCTTGCCTGTGCCCATGGGGGCAAGCTGCAGTAATTACAATCAAGCAAAAAAAATATTTAATAAAATACAAGATTTATCGAAAAATCGTCCGCCGGTTGGCGGAGGAAAATCGGACCTCCGACTTCCGACTTCCGACTTTCCGACTCCGGTGATTGTTAAGCCCCGCGCCGGCAGCCGGGGGCGGCACAGCACGACTTTTGTTTTAAACGAAAGCGATTTTAAAAAAGCCTTTAAAATTGCCAAACAGCTTTGCGCTTGGGTTATTGTGGAAGAGCAATTATTTGGTCCGGTATATCGCGCTACCATAATAAACCGGCATTTGGCCGGCGTACTTAGGGGCGATCCGCCTTTTGTAACGGGGGACGGCAAAAGCACAATTGCCGATTTAATTAGGCAAAAAAACCAGGCGCCGCATCCGGGGGTAAAGGATATTGTGATGGATGCGGGGATGGAAAGATTTTTGCAAAGATCTGTCGGCAGAAAATATCCCCCCTCCAACCCTCCCCCTATCCATTCGGCAAGCTCAGGACAGGTTTTAGTGGGAGAGAGGTGGGGTAAGGGTTCAGCCTTTAATTTCGTCCCCGCCAAGGGAGAAATTAACAATCTTTCAGAAAAAATCGGCGTTAATTACGGTGGGTCGTCTTCGGAAGATTTTGACATTTGCCACGCGGATAACAAGGAGCTGTTCTTGCGCGCCGCCAAAGTTTTAGACGACCCCCTGGTAGGTTTTGATTATATTATTCCCGATATTACCAAAAGTTATAAACAGCAGCGCACGGGATTTATAGAAGTCAACTCCTTGCCGTTTATTAATTTGCACCACGACCCGCTGCTCGGGACCCCGCGCAATGCCGCCGCCTTGGTCTGGGACATGCTGGGCTGGTAAAAATCAATTAACTTGCTAAAACCGCGGCCGCGGTTTATAGTAGTAATATAATATATGTCCAGAAAATACGGAACTTTTGCCGGCGAGCTTTTAATTGCCATTGGTGAAGCCACGGGATTTTTTTCTTGGCCTCTTGAGTATACTGAATCATGGAGACGGAAGCAGTTGAGAGGTTATGAGAGTAAACGGATTTATGATAATCTGTACCGTTTTAAAACCCATGGTTTAGTAAGAGAAATTAGCCGGAACGGCAAGAAGTTCATTAAACTGACCTCTAAAGGACAACTGGAGTTGTTGCTCCATAAAGCTAAGTTGGAAAAACCCAAGGTCTGGGACGGGCACTGGCGGATGATTGTGTTTGACATCCCGGAAGACAATCATAAAGATAGGGATAGGTTAAGGGAACTGCTTAAGAGAAATGATTTTGTCATGCTGCAAGCGAGCGTGTTTATTAGTCCTTATCCGTTAAACAGGGAGGCAATAGAGTATCTTAAACAAGCCGGCTTGAAAGAATATATAAGAATTATAAGGGCAGACGAACTTGATGATGATGGGGATTTGAAGAAAAAGTTTAATTTGAAATAATACTTCTTAAAACCGCGGCCGCGGTTTTAAGAAGTAAGGGCTTATTTAATGTTTGTCCATGTTTGATTAAGTTTGCTTAGTGTTAGATTAGGTATGGGAACACGAACCAAACATATTATTACCAATTTTGATACTCTGGCGACCTCAAGCTTAAGGCGCCAGGCTTTGGAAATTACGGAAGCCGGGTTTCGGGCCATAAATACCAAACAGGCGGTAAAAAGAACGGTTAAATATAATCCCAAAAAGCAGGTGCTGGAAGTTGGCGGCCATGAACCACTCACCGCAAAAGGTGGTTTGGGTACATGGCATGGGAAAAAATATTTGTTGAACGGTTTTGACCGGGTAATCTGCATTGGTTTTGGCAAGGCCGCTTTTAACGCGGTTTTAGAGCTGCAAAATATCCTTGGCGACAAAATAAAATGCGGGTTCGTGATAGATTTAAAACAGGGGTCTTTGGGCAATATTACCTGTAGGGTCGGTACGCATCCGTATCCGACAAAAATAAATATTGACGCCACCACAGAGCTGGTGGCCATGGTTTCGGACTGTACGGAAAAAGATTTGGTGTTGTGCGTAGTCAGCGGAGGCGGCAGCGCGCTTTTGTGCAGTCCCCACCAAATGAGCTGCGAGCAGGAAGTTTCTATTATTGCCGCGCTTACCGCCAAAGGCGCCAGCATTGGGGAATTAAACACCGTGCGAAAACATATCAGCAACGTCAAGGGCGGCAACTTGGCAAAAATAATGTATCCAGCCAGCGTGATAAGCTTAATTTTCAGCGATGTGCCCGGAGACGACCTAAGCACGGTAGCTTCGGGGCCGACGGTGCCGGATGATACTTTTATGAAAGACGCCGCGGCGGTGCTGAAGAAATACAACGTGCTGGAGGCTTGCCACATGCCGTCCTGCCAGCTGGCTGAAACCCCTAAAGAGCCAAAATATTTTGAAAAAGTGCAAAATATTTTGGCGGTTTCGCCCAAGCAGGCTCTGGCGGCATTAAAGGATAGGGCGGAGGATTTAGGTTTTGACGTAAAAATATTTTCCACCCAGTTCCAAGGGCAGGCGCGGGAGCTGGGCCCAAAGATCATCGCGGCAAGCCAAAAGCGCCAGGCCTTAATAGGCGCGGGGGAGAGCACGGTTAAAATTATAGGCCAAGGCAAGGGCGGAAGGAACCAGGAAATGGCGCTGGCGGCCTTGCCGTTTGTGGCCGAAAACCAGGTTTTGGTTTGCGCCGCTTCCGACGGCCACGACAACACGGACGCGACCGGGGCGATTGTGGATTTATCCACGCAAATTAAGGCCAAAAGCTTAGGCCTTGACGGTGAAGGCTATTTGCAAAATAACGACAGCTATAATTTTTTAGAAGCCACTGGCGATTTGCTGTTGACCGGCCCAACCGAAGCCAACGTGTCGGACTTTTTTGTTTGCCTGAAACAGTGAAATGATTGAGGACCATATCATAAAATTTGACGGTCGTGAAATTTTATGATACATTCACGGCAACTTTATAATCCCATAATTTTGAAGCGTTATGCTCGCGACTTTTATTGATTTGTTTTTAGAGGCTTTAACCGGTGAGCCGCATATGTACCCTCGTCCCTATGAGACCATGTATCATTTTGCCCAAAGGCTGAAAAAAATGAAGCGCCGGCAGTACTGCAGTACAGTGTGGCAAATGCGAAAACAGGGGTTGATTAGAATCACAATAAAAAATAACCAAAAATTCATCCAATGCACCAAAAAGGGACAACTGGAAATTTTGTTCAAAAAAGCGGTCTTAAAGAAACCCGCCCGCTGGGACGGCAAGTGGCGGTTAGCTGTTTTTGATATTCCGGAAAGAAGCAAGGACAAACGCAGTCTGTTAAGGGGACTTCTAAAGAAAAATGATTTTTATAAGCTGCAAGCCAGCGTATACATAAACCCGCATCCTTTGAACAGGGAAGCGGTCAGGTATCTTAAGGAAAGCGGACTGATCGATTATATCCGTTTGATTAAGGTAGAGGAGATGGATAACGATAAGGATTTAAGGAAAAGGTTTAGACTGAAATAAGTATCATAGATTTTAACGGCCGTTAAAATCTATGATACATTGATATTTCGCAGGCCATCCGCAGGCCAGTTTAATGCATTATATTTTAAAAGCGGAAAAATTATGGCATCTGATTACATCCAAACTTATTTGTATTCGGTTTTAAAAGGGCAGGAAAGCTCGCTTATTGCCGAGCCGATGGAAAAGCAATGCCGCGTGGCGGTTTTGGCGCCGGTTTATGAAGAAAATTTTGAGGTGATTTTACAACTGCTTGATTCTTTGGCCAAACAGAAAAACATCAAGCCCAAAGAATTTGAAATGGTTTTGATTATTAACAACAGCAAAAAAGAGGCGGAAAATAAAACCCACGTTTTTAAAACCAATCAAAGCGCCATAAAACTAATCAAGTTTATTAAAAAGCTCGGACCAGCTCCCAAAGGTTTGCAGAGGCGGCAGCTGGAAACAATCAGAAACATCCAAAGCAGCGGAATTATCATCCATTTTATAGACAAATCTTCCGCGCAAACGGCTTATGAAATAAGCAATGTGGGCGTTGCCAGAAACCGCGGCGGCGCGGAAATCTGCCAAAGGTTTTTGTCGGTACCGGCCGGGGAAAAGGGGATTATTATGAACACCGACTGCGACTGCGCGCTTTCCCCGAATTTTATTAACGGGTTAAAAAATACGTTTGACCAATACAACGTTATTGCCGCTTTAGGGGATTTAAAGTTTGTTCCCGATCCCGCCTTTCCCGACCAGCGCCTGCTGAAGCAAGTGACCAAAGTCTGCGGCGGCAACGATGTGCGCGGCCTGCCCAAGAGCTTTTTGGTCAAGGGCAAAAAAGTTTATTTTGAAAAGAAAGACAAAATCAACCTTAGCCTGCTAAACAGCGGCCAGAATATTGCGGTGTTGGCCAAGACGCTGGCGCTGGCCGGAGGCTTTCCGCTTTATCCGACTTATGAAGATACGGCTTTCGGCCGGAGAGTTTCCCAATTGCCGGGCGAAGTGGCAAAGAACCTTAACCTTATGGTTACCACCTTGGCGCGGCCGTCCGAGCGCGCGGGGGTCTCCGCGTTCGGCCGAAAGCTCAAATCTGTTTTAGCTTCCATTGAGGAGTTCCGGCAGGGCCGGGCGAAAAAAATTTATGTTTTTCACAAGCGCGAGACGGAAAAATTTTTGTATTACGCTTCGCGGTTGGCCAGGCAGGGGCAATTGGACGAGAAATGGCTGGAAGATTTATTGAAGGCTTTCCATTTTCGCCGCAAAGGGCTAACTGATGAACATTTAAAGGAAATTGTTGAGGTATTTAACCGCGAGTTTAAGCTGTTAGACAGCCAGCATAATTTTGTCGGCATAAACGATATAATTGCTAAACATCTTTACCATCGGTTTCCCCAAAAAGACATTACCGCCAAATTTAAGGATGTTCTGTAGGCCTTTGTTTTTTGCGTGTAAAAACGCTTTGTTGCTAATCGCAACAGCTTACTGCCCTTGGCGTCATCCTTAAATCTTGAATCAGGTTCGGGGCAACAAAGGAGCATGGTATCATAGATTTTAACGGCCGTTAAAATCTATGATACGATACCACGGAAACGGCCTCAATAGAATAATACGGCTAAAAGTGAGATTTTTTCCCTTTGGCTCCGCCTAGGGCCGGGATGACGCCGAGAGCGGGGGGAAGAAAAATAATTTCAGTTTGACTATTTGGCCAAATATGCTTTAATTAAGGTATAGATTAATATTTAAAGGACAAAAATGTCTAACAAAAAAGGCAATAAATTTCACGAAAGGCATAATATGGAAAAAGCCACCATAAAACGCGTCAAGCGCAACAAAAAGCACATTTCAACCAAAGAAAAGATTATAGCCGGAGTGGGGGTTGGTTCTACTCTTTTAGGCGGCGGCATTGGGGTAGGAGGGGCAAAACCCTCTCCGTCGCAGGCAATGGTAAGCACCCAAAAAGATTCCAGTAACAACACAGCCGGCAAAATTAAAGATTTTCTAAAAAAGACTTTCGGCGTTCCCAAAGCCAAAGCCTTTATGGACACCTCGGGGGTGTCGTCCTCTACCGGGGTTGATTTTGGTCAGATGTCAGGGAGTGCTGGGACTGGCATGTTGGGTTCATTTGAGGCGACAGGAGGCCCTTCAAACCCGGTTGTTTATTATGATTCCGGACAGCCAGCTCCCACTTCAGACACCCCACCCGCTGACACCCCACCCGCTGACACCCCACCCGTCGTCGTCAGTCTTCCCCCGGGCGTTCCTCCTGATTCTACGCTCAACCCCGATGACACTACTTGGACCGACCCAAAAACCGGGATTGTTTATGGGCCAGGCTCTGCTCCTGGTGATTATTTTGTTCCCGTGGATAACACCCCACCCGTTGACACCCCACCCACCGCTCCACCATCTGACCTTCCAGGTAATTTGATTGCGGTTTGCAAAATTTAAATCCTCCTTCAGGATTAGGGCCAAATAGTACTTGGGAAGAGGTTGTATCACTAGTTGGTGCTGATAACGGAACAATATCACCAGACGGCAATTCCGTATCCTATATTGATGAAAATGGTGACGAGATTATTTATACTAGGCAGGAGTGGGAGAGTGGTTTATATCCTGGGCAAACCCCATTCGGCGCTCCACCCGCCCTACCCACCCCACCCACCGCCCCACCCGTTGTCAATCTGCCACCAACTGTCATACCACCCGTCGCCCCACCCGTTGTCAATCTGCCACCAACTGTCATACCACCCGTCGCCCCACCCGCCACCCCACCACCTGATGTCAACCTGCCCGGTAACCCACCGCCGGTAACTGACGGATCTAATGTGCAATCTGGTGTAACTGTTGGGAGTGTTCTTGCCGGTATAACCCCAATTGATACAAATAATGTTGTCCCTCCACCTGTTGTCCCTCCAGCTCCCATTCCCCTTCCTAAGCCAACCGAGCCCGGGGGCGACAACACCCCTCCCGCTCCTGTAATTCTTCCTTCAGGTCTTCCTTCGCCAACCATTCCAGCAAGCGATACCCCAACCCCGGCTTCGGTTAACCCTACTACGGGCCTTCCTGTACCAACCGTTCCTGTCGATGAAGTTATCCCTCCCGTTAAAGTTGATCCACTTACGGGCCTTCCTGTACCAACCGTTCCTGGGGACGACAGCCCGCCAACGATTTATCCGCCAGCTAAAACTCCGTCAAGCGGCGTATTAGGCGTAGTAAAAGCCGGTGAGGGCGTCTTGCACAAACTTACAGGACGCGATGTTACTTCCCCTGCCAAAGCAGACGGCTCAACCCCGTCCAGCGGGTCGCCGTCTTCTCCCAGTGGCACGCCCAAAGCCCGCACCCCCCAAATTCGCGGTTCAGGGTCAGGTTCCGGCGCAAAAACACCTAAAGTCAACCCCCGCGGGGGATCGGGCAAAATGACACCCCGCGAATAATATCTATAATTCGGTACGGCCTTATTGATGCTTGGTTATTAAGCTTGTGATATAATTGCCTTATGGACAGAGCTGAAATGGAAAAACAAATTCAAGAAACAGCCGACAGCATTGCCGGTGAATTTAAGCCGGAAAAAATTATTTTGTTCGGTTCTTGGGCATGGGGAAAGCCCGGTCCGGACAGCGATGTAGATTTGTTTGTAGTGAAGGACGCGGAAAATACCCGCCGTCTCGCGGGGGACATTAGGGGTTTTTTGTGGAAATCCAAAATGCCTATAGATATTATAGTTTGCAAGCCGGAGAACATTGATAAGAGTTTGAGCAAGGGCAATTTCTTTATCAGAAATATAGTATCCCAAGGAAAAATTCTGTATGAGCGATAATTCTTTTTATAAAGATTGGCTCAAAAAAGCTTCGGAAGACGAATTGTCTTTGAAAGCGGTTTTGGCGGAAGGCGCGCCCAGTACCGCCTGTTTTTTGGCCCAGCAGATGGCCGAAAAGCTCCTTAAAGCTCTGCTGGTTTATGGCGGCCGCGAATTTCCAAAAATCCACGACTTGGTAAAATTGGGCGAACTGGCGCAGGCTCTATACCCCGACGTGGTTGAATTAAAGAAGGATTTGCAAACATTAAGCCAGTTTTATGTTGAGACCCGCTATCCGGCGGATAGCCCGGAGTTTACTGCCGGCGAAGCGCGGGAAGCTTTTGACATGGCGCAAAGGGTCAAGCTGTATGTAAATTCAAAAATCCCAACCTAAATGAAAATCGCGTTTTACGAAACCGAAGAATGGGAAGAGGCTTATTTAAGGGAAAGACTTAAGGGTTTTGAGACGGAATTTTTTGCCACGGGCTTAAGCGAAATGGATTTGCCCCCGCAAAGCGGCGCGGAAATTTTGTCCATATTTGTGGGCAGCCAAATAACGCCAAAAGTTTTGGAAAGTTTTCCGAACCTCAAATTCATCGCCACGCGCTCCACGGGATACGACCATATTAATCTGGAAGCCTGCAAGCAAAAAAATGTCGCGGTCAGCTACGTGCCGACTTATGGGGAAAACACGGTGGCCGAACACGCCTTTGCGCTGCTGCTTGCTCTTTCGCACAAGTTGTATCCGGCTATTAGGCGCGTTAAGCAGGAAGCTCTGTTTAGTTACGAAGGCCTGCAGGGTTTTGACTTAAAAGGCCGGACCATCGGTATAATCGGCACCGGCCACATTGGCACTTACGTGGTAAAAATTGCGCACGGCTTTGGCATGAATATTTTGGCTTATGACCCGCATCCCAACCAGCAGCTGGCCAAGGAATTTAATTTTCAATACGCCGGTTTGGAAGATCTTTTAAAGCAATCGGACGTGGTAACGCTTCATGTGCCGTATATGCCGGCCACGCACCACATTATAAATAAAGACAACCTCAAGCTTTTTAAACAGGGGAGCGTGCTCATTAATACGGCGCGCGGCGGATTGGTAGACAGCCAGGCTTTGGTTATGGCGTTAAAGAACGGCCAATTGGCCGGAGCCGGTTTGGATGTTTTGGAAGAAGAAGGCTTTATTAAAGACGAGCTGGAAATGTTAAGCGGCGGCCATCCCAGCGAGCTAGAGCTTAAGACCGCTCTGGTTGACCACGAGCTGATGCACATGGACAATGTTTTAATTACCCCACATAACGCCTTTAACACCAAAGAAGCGATGCAGAGGATTTTGGACACAACGGTGGAAAATATTAAAGGTTTTGCCGAAGGAAAGCTAATTAATTTAGTAAGATGATACCGATATACTGATGCATACAGATGATACTGATAATGCGGATACCGGAAAACAAGGGTTAATGTATGAAGACCTGACTTTTATTATTAGAGGCGTTTTGTATTCAACTCACAACGAATTAAGATGTTACGCCAGAGAAAAACAGTATGGCGACGTTGCCGAAAGAATTTTTAAGGAGAAAAATATTCCTTATAAAAGAGAAGTAAGGATTGGCGATTCAGGAAATACGTTGGACTTCGTTGTTGACGATAAGGTATTGCTTGAGTTTAAAGCTAAGCGTATTATTACTAAAGAAGACTATTTTCAGACTCAAAGATATTTGCAGGAAACCGGTTTGCAATTGGCAATTTTGGTTAATTTTAGGGATAAATATATTAAACCCAAAAGGATTGTTCGGATAGAAAACTGGCAAAACAAGGATCAGTATTATCCGTATCATCCTCATTAATCCGTATATCAGTATCATAACTTTTATGAAACCAAAAGTATCCCCAAAAAAACTCAAACCCTCTAAACATTCACATCGCAATTCTATGGACAAAGTTAAAATAAAACGCGTGAAGCGCGGCAAAAAAGAGATTACGACCAAAGAAAAAGTTTTGGCTGGGTTGGGGCTTGGCGCCACTTTGCTTGGCGGAGCCGCAGCGGTATCCGCCCAGCCGGAAACCACCGAGTTCGTCAAGGCGCAGACAACCGAGGAAGGCAGCGCGACAAAAAAGGCCAAAGGCTTGTTAACGGATGTTTTTGGGGTAGGAACAGCCCATGCGGCAGGGCTGTCCGGCAAAGCTTTATCCCCGAATAAAATCCCGTCTTTTATTACCGGACCGGCTAAGTATTATAAACAGTCAGATATCGTGACCTCAGATTCTTCCGATGACAGTGATGTGGAAGGAGTAGATTCGGGAGATGTTGTCACTCCAAATATTGTCACCCCAAATGTCGTTACTCCAACTTCTGATGACAGTGATGTGGAAGGAGTAGATTCGGGCGCTGTCGTTACTCCTCCAGCTAACGATGACAGTGATGTGGAAGGAGTAGATTCGGGAGATGTTGTCACTCCAAATATTGTCACCCCAAATGTCGTTACTCCAACTTCTGATGACAGTGATGTGGAAGGAACAGATTCGGGAGATGTTGTCACTCCAAATATTGTCACCCCAAATGTCGTTACTCCAACTTCTGATGACAGCGATGTGGAAGGAGTAGATTCGGGTGCTGTCGTTACTCCTCCAGCTAACGATGACAGCGATGTGGAAGGAGTAGATTCGGGTGCTGTCGTTACTCCTCCAGCTAACGATGACAGCGATGTGGAAGGAGTAGATTCGGGTGCTGTCGTTACTCCTCCAGCTAACGATGACAGCGATGTGGAAGGAGTAGATTCGCAGGCTAGCCAGCCAGTCCAGGGTTATGCCGGCGTGGAAAGCATGGCTGATGTTTCAGGCCTGCAAATGCCGGCCGGGTATTTAGCTTCGTCGGGTTCTCCCCTGGACGTGCAGGCGCCGGATGCCGAAGTGGAAGACTTGGCTGGAGCGGCAGACGTGGCCGCGGAGGGTTCGCTGGGCAATTATACGGTCAAGGGCGGCGATAATTTGTGGAATATCGCGAAAAAATATTACGGCGACGGCCGTAAGTGGCGCGTTATCTTGGCAGCTAATCCGAACTGTTTAAGCCGGCCGGGTGATACTCATACCTTAAAAATCGGCGCGCAATTAGTCATCCCAAAAATATAAAAACAATAATTATTATTAAGAATTAAAAAAACGCATATGAATAAAAAGATTAAGTGTATTTCTCCGGCAAAAAAGCAGGCTTTTTTGCCGCGCCTGCTTAAGGCCAAAGCAAGTTTCGCTATTGCCTTAAGTTTTGTGCTGTTTGCAACCGTGGCCGGCAGCAGTATTTTTAAGGCCAAAGCCTTAACTATGGACGAACTTCAGGCCGCCTCATCCCCACAGGTTTTAGGGGCGACTAATTCTGGTACTAATTACGTAACCGTGCCCAATGGCCAGACGGCCTGTCCCAATATTAGTTTCACTCCCGCACAAGCGACCGCCGGCGGAGTGGTGGGTACGCTGGGACCCGGTCATGTAACTTCCGATGGTGCACCCAACATCGTCCTTTACGCCCAGCCATTATCTACGACATACACCGGCCCCGCCGCTTACAACCCATATTTTAATACGGGGCCCGTCAAAGGTTTTAGCAATTGGTTTACACCGTGGGCGACATCAACCTTTGAGGGGACAGTTCCCTTCCTTAATCCTGAACCTCCGAACGCTACCGCGGAGGGCGCGGCCGAGGCCTTGCGCCTGGTGGACCTTTACGCTCCCGGATCAAAGATTGCGACCGAGCCGACTGGCATAACAGGGGTAGAGCCGCCCATCAGCCTTGTTGAAATTATTCTGCCCGCCGGCACTAATGCCAACGGCACTATATATCTAGACGCAAGCGGCATCCTTCAATACTATTATAATGGTGGAGAAGTACAAAGCTATTACGATTACAATAATTCAACGGGGGTGGATTCAATCTCCGACCGGATATTGGAACAGACGGTGCTGGGATGCACGTATTTATCAACAACCGACCAAATCCCATTAGCGTCCTCCACAAAACTTCCTGACGCCGTTTGGAAAGGAGGTTACGGGAGCACCATAGTGTTGGCAAACGGAGATTCTGCCCAGATCCAGGGCATTGATCCCGTTTCCGCGCAATGCGAGGGCAAGTTGGCAAACGAAAACAGTGCAGACCCGTATCGGTACGTAGCTTGGATTGCTACCTGGGAGTACGTTCCGGAAGGCGAGGATCCGTCGCTGGGGAAGAATTGGGTTCCGATTACAGACAGTTCTCTGATTACCCCGTCAATGAAAGCGGTGCTTCCGCTGGCGCAGGAGTTGCTGAATGAAGAGGCGGCGAGCTCCAATGTCATTGGTGGGGGCAGCTGGTATAAAGGAGCCCTTACAGCATTCGTCCCCGGAACCACCAAGCTGGATTGGTTTACCTGGACACAATTGGGCGTGCAGGGAGGCGGCGCCGGACCGGTTCTTTGGCCGGCATCGGTTCAAGGCATGACCTTTGACAAATGGGATGGTACGGTTATGTCCCAGGCCGATTTGGAAGCCAGGGCTTTTGCGGCAGCCGGAACGGTTCCAAACGGCTCTAACGCCGCCGCGGATTTGGCGGCGGGTAAATACAGCCTGCCGACGAATACGTCAAAAACGCCGCAGCAATTTGAACTTCCGCTCCCGCCGGCATCGTGCTATGCCGGATCGGGCCAGCCCGCGCAGTCCTTAACTTGTGCCACCCCGGCTATTTCAGCCAACATTGGCAATCCTGTAACTTTCAGCGCCTTAGGCGGCATTGCCCCTTATTCCTGGAGCGGCGGGGAAAATCCCGCCACTAGCACCGGTTCCAGCTTTACCACCAGTTATTCCACAGCCGGCAACAAAACCGCCACAGTTTCCAGCCAAGACGGCCAGAATGCCAGTTGTAGTGTAACCATCACTTCTACCGGCACGCCAGGCACTTACCCCACCGTTACCATTACCTCTGCCACCAACCTTTCTTTAAAGGTTACCGCTACCCCGCTGTCCTACGACAGCACCGCCGGAGCATGGACTTATCAGATATACTGGAAGAGAACCCGCAATGCCCAGGGTTCTTTGTATGTCACCCTAAAATCCGACAAGACCCAGGTCTTACTAACCGTTGACCCAGCCAGCCAAACCGGCACCCAGATTGTTACCTTGGCTCCTCCACCGCCTACCGCGTGGAATTTTACACCCAGCCTGCCAAAGGCGGTAACTTACTACTAAGAAAGTTCTTTACCACTATAGCCGCACCTTTAGTATCTTCCGGCAGCGGCAATTCAATCTGCAGCACTCTTTGGTGGGCTAATTTCATGCAGACTCCGAGAAGCTGTTTCCAGATGCAGTACTGCGGTGTTTCCAACCAGTCGGAAACAGTCGTAAGCCCGTCGAGCGGGGACCAGTATACTAACCCGACGCTCAATAACATGGAGATCTTTCTGTACAACTCGGAAAGCGCCTGCAAGGCGAGCATCGCTTCCGGCAATGGCAATCCAAACTGTGCCAATCTCTGGTGGCGCAATGGCGGCTCCCTTAGTTTTCATAGCTGTTCCTTGTTGCGGTTCTGTGGCACTATACCTAAGGAGGTACAAACCTTTTCATCACAAGCAGCTTGCAATTCCAGTCCTTTTGTCAGCCCATCCAGCAGTGGTTAAAATATACCGATCGGGGTTTGCCACATACCCAGCCAGGCGGAAAATGGCATTTGGGATGCCAAACTTTGTCCTACGGCAAAACTACAGGCTCTGACGGCAGTAAACTAACTGCCCTTGTGAACGTTTCCGTAAAGTAAATACGCATTAGAATTATAATTACAACCCCGCCCCTCGACTTCGCTCGGGGCGGGGTTTTTGTTGGTGGCCGACAGCAGTTAGTTGCAGGGTTTGTTGACAATTTGCGCGGCCGCGCATATAATCAACATGTAATATTTAGCTATAATGTATGCGCTTAAGGAACTATCCCCAAAATTTTTTACTCTTTGCTTTCATTGATGGCTTGAAAGCGGCTTTTGCGACGAAAAACGAATGGAGATCTGTAAAATACCCGGGTTCCTATAATCAGTACCGACAAACGGCCT
The DNA here is from genome assembly GCA_963768175.1 of Candidatus Doudnaibacteriota bacterium. Lineage (GTDB taxonomy): Bacteria > Patescibacteriota > Doudnabacteria > UBA920 > UBA920 > PALSA-1336. Next base: position 174,402 of record CAVYGQ010000002.1, read on the forward strand.
ATCATTTGCGGCGCAAAGGTTATGTAAAAATCGTTATAAATCCTTCCGGAAAAAGATTTTTGCAGCTGACGCAAAAGGGGGAGCTCGAGTTATTGATGGCTAAAGCCTGGCTGCGTAAAGTTCAGGTTTGGGACGGGAAATGGCGGATGGTTATTTTTGACATTCCGGAAGAAGCAAATGAAAAACGCGATAAATTGCGCAGACTGTTAAAAAGTGGTGGCTTTTTTAAACTCCAGGCCAGCGTCTATGTGAATCCTTATCCTTTGAACCGCGAGGCGATTCATTATTTAAAAAAGACAAGGTTGACAAGGCCATTAAAATGTGCCATTATATTAGGTCAATTTAATTGATATATATGTTGGTTAAACCAATAAAAATCAGCGTTTTCAGCCAAAAACCGGCTTCTTAAACTTTTGTTTGGGGGCCGGTTTTTAGCGTTTAAATGGGATTTTGCGGATAGAAATTTGTCCATTCTGTATTGTTGATTTTTTGCGCGCCTATTTGCGCGCCTATTCGATAAACTCAGGCGCCCTGAGCCATGCCGAATGGGCGGCCGCGCAAAAAATCAACATCAACATCAACAATTATGGCCAATTTTCTCTTCGTAAGCCACTTGTTGTATTGGTGGTTTTCAAGAGCAGTCCGAATGGAGGAAGTTAGCAATGAAACCTACTATGAGGTGGTTGTTGCTCGCAGTGCTCCCGCTTTTAGCGGGCAGTTTCGCGCAGGCGCAGACCGGCTCGGAATTCGTTCCGGTGACCCCGTGCCGTATCGCCGACACGCGCAATCCCATCGGCCCCTTTGGCGGCCCATTTATGGCCGCCGGCTCTACCCGCTCCTTTGCAATTCCGCAGAGCGGATGCAACATCCCGGTCACTGCCACGGCCTACTCGCTCAACGTCACCGTTGTGCCTCAGGGGCCGCTTAGCTACCTGACTTTGTGGCCCACCGGCCAAGGCCAGCCATTCGTGTCCACCCTGAATTCGTGGGGCGGCATCGTGGTGGCCAACGCGGCCATCGTTCCCGCCGGCAGCGGCGGAGCGGTGAGCGTCTATGTCACCAACCCGACCGACGTGGTCCTGGACATTAACGGCTACTTCGCTTCGGCTGGGAGCTTAAACGCTTCGGCGTTTTATACTGCCACGCCGTGCCGCATCGCCGACACGCGCAACCCTGTCGGAACGTTTGGCGGGCCCACTATGGGTTCCAACCAGACAAGGGACTTTCCCGTTCCGCAGAGTTCGTGCGGAGTCCCGTCCTCTGCGGCGGCCTACTCGCTGAATGACACGGTAGTCCCAGGTACGAGCTTTCTCGGTTACCTGACAACGTGGCCTACCGGATTGGCGCAGCCGCTCGTCTCTACCCTGAACTCCTGGACTGGCAAAGTGGTGGCGAACGCCGCCATTGTTCCGGCGGGAACCAACGGGGCAATTTCCGTATTTGTCACGGACCCGACCGACGTAGTCTTGGACATCAACGGCTATTTCGGTCAGCCGGGCGGTTCGGGAGAACTTTCGTTCTACCCGCTGACCCCGTGCCGTATCGCCGACACGCGCAATCCCATCGGCCCCTTTGGCGGCCCGGTGATGGAGGCGCAGTCCACACGTTCATTCGCGATCCCGGCCAGCACCTGCTTGGTGCCTTCAACGGCCGCGGCCTATTCGCTCAACGTGACTGTGGTGCCAGACGGAGCTCTTTCTTATCTCACGACCTGGCCCACCGGCTCGGCGCAGCCGTTCGTCTCCACACTGAATTCTTGGGACGGCACTGTGGTGGCGAACGCCACCATTGTTCCGGCGGGAACCAACGGCGCGATCTCCGTGTTCGTCACCAACCAGACCGATGTGGTTTTGGACATCAATGGGTATTTCGCGAATCCAAACGCGACGCCAACTCCAACTCCAACGCCAACACCCACGCCGACCATTACGTCGGTCACCGTAAGTTGCCCCAATTCCACGCTTCTCTCCGGGGGAACCGAGCAGTGCACCGCAACGGTGCAGGGCACGGGGGATTTCAGTTCCGCCGTTAATTGGTCGGCTTCGGCCGGCACAGTGAATCCGGCCGGACTGTTTTTGACCCCAATCCAAACTGTGCAGAGCTCGGTCACGATCACCGCGACCTCTGCGGTTGACACCGGGAAGTCCGGTTCGATTGATGTTACGGTAACCCCGCTTACGCGGGCGTGCACAGCAACCTCGCAGTGGCAAACGGAAGTTGAGTCGGTTAAGACGGGTTTCGGCGTGCTGCTGACCTGCAGTGGGTGTCTGCCCGCTGACGCGGTCATGATTACCGGTAACTCCAGCAACGTTGCCGGGGCGGCGTTTGTCCCTCCCAACCAGTTTGAAGTCGTGTTCTGGGATGACCAGCCGATTTTTACCGGCCGGGAGATTATGCAAGTCTGTGCCGCCGACGGCACGGATTGCTCCAACAAAGTATCCCTGAAGTTTAAGGGCCCGCCGAACCAATTGTGGAATTCCCATAACACGGGGAAGCAGTACTTTTTCCCGTTTTTGGCGTACGGGTCAGTCCAAGAGTTTGCGCAGGACGGGACGCTAACAGGTTCAGTTCCCTTCGGTGGTACAATCTATAGCGTGGCTATGGATGACGGCTCCAAAGGGACAGGATACAGGGTGGTGGTTGAAACCTCCCATCTGTCTCCGGGGAACTCAAGCGTGGACTGGGACAAAGCCCAGGACATTGGAGGCCAGGTTTACAACGCAAACTCGTTTGCGTTTGTTTCGGTCTTAGACGGTCTGGGTAGCGCTACCCAGCCGAATGCCGGGTCGTATTCCTGCTTCCCTCTCATCCAGGGGGAGGTTGCGCCGGTAACTTCGGCGCCGACTTCCGGAAGTCCGTGGATCACGGCCATGGGCTACTGCGGCGGCCCAGGGGAAAAGAATTTGTTTTACTTGGATCGTGAAAAGTCCACGCAGTTTAAGTCCATTGTGTCGCCTTCTGGAGTCGCCACCGTGGGCTCGTTTGAAGTTGCGGGGCTGGTTCCGGCCAGTATGGTTCTGGCCATGAACCCCCGACTGGGGATGACCAACGCCACTGGTGGCTGGTCAATAGACTTTGACCCAGCTACCTGCCGCGTGGCGCAAATGGCGCAGATCAGCGACGGCGCGGGTGGCTTTAAGCCCGTGTTGATCCTGTTTGATGGCCACACTATGACCCAGATAGCATCCGTCGATTTGCCGCCTGGCGCGGACATGGTTGCATTCAACCTCGCGGCTAACACTGTGGAAGTTGAAGTGGAAGACCAGGCCTCCGCTCTCTACGGCGGGGCGTCTAAGATTTATTCGGTGGACACAGCCGGCAACGTAACGCTGTTGTCCATCCCGGAATTAGACGCTGACCCGATTGGCCTAATAGGGTACGGAGTAAGCGCGGACGGGAAGACTCGGTTCTTCTGCGCGCCGGAACTTAACCCGATTTGCCAACCGGTCACGGTTGCCGTGTCCGGCGCCTCCGAGTCTTCGGCTGTTGCGCCGCGCGCCAGACTTAGGCGAGGAGTTGAGCCTAAAGTCAGGCTCATACCGATCAACTCTGCTTTAACGGCGCCGCAATCTAAACCCGAGTCGGGTGACGGCTCGGTAACTCCGCGACCGCCGTCAGGGGAGTAACCCTATGACGGAGCGGAAAGAGGAGGATACGAAATTTAGGACTTCTGGAGATAGAAGTCCCCCTTACCCGGCAGTGCTGCGCGCTGCCGGGAGTTTTTTATTTTGCGTAATTTTGAATTTTGACGGCCGTCTTTGCTGCTTTATACCTTCACTACGTTCAGGACAGGCTATAAGGAGCGGAGAGGAGGATCTCATCATCGGTTTGAGATTCTTCCCCTTCGCTCCGCTCAGGGTCAGAATGACGCCGAGAAAATTTGAGATTCTTCCCCTTCACTTCGTTCAGGGTCAGAATGACGCCGAGAAAATTTGAGATTCTTCCCCTTCGCTCCGCTCAGGGTCAGAATGACGCCGAGAAAATTTGAGATTCTTCCCCTTCGCTCCGCTCAGGGTCAGAATGACGCCGAGCGGGATTATTACCCCCGTTTCGCTAAGTATCGGAATGAGTTGAGAGGAAAAAGGATGGCACCGGTGGCAGATATCCACACGCTTGTAATTTTTTTGGAAATCTGCTATAATAAAGATACAAATTTAATAAAAAACCAGTAATAAATTCCCAAATATGACACAAAAAAAACAACTTATAATATTAGTTATCGTAATTTTAGCAATAGCCGTGTTCTGGGTTATTGTCCTTTACCCGCCCAAAAACCCGCCCAAAAACCAGAATGCTAATAATATGCCGGTTAAGGTTAAAACCGTTCCGCCGGAGATGCCGACTCCGGTTTACGCCCCGGCAGGGCAGGTGGTGTCCGGTTTCCCCCAAGACCTAATTTTGGACCCTAACGCCCAGGCGGCGCAAAGCTATGCCATAAATTACGCCACCAGCACCAAGCAGTACACCGTGGTATGGAATTCGGCGTCTTCCATGGATACCATGTATAAAAAGTATTTAGAGTACTTTAGCGCCAGTGCCAACGGCTGGCAGATTACCAATAAATTCACTACTTCCCCAACCGTGCACGGTCTTTACGCGACCCAGCCTTCGGCCCAGGTCAACGTGACTATAGAGGCGCAAAAGGCAGGATCCAAAGTTACGGTTGGCTACCTTTCGCTTTCGCAGTAAAAAAATAAGAGCCTGTCATCCCGCACTTGATGCGGGATCTTTAGCCAAAATGAACCAATATTTTGTTTACATCTTGGCTAGTAAAAGGTATGGCGTATTGTATATCGGCGTAACAAACAATCTTAAGAAAAGAGTATGGGAACACAGAAATGCGGAAGTTAAAAGTTTTACCAAACGGTATTGGGTGCATAAATTGGTATATTACGAGGAAACCAGTGACATTAATTCCGCTATTACCAGAGAAAAGCAATTGAAGAAATGGAAAAGACAGTTGAAAATTGAGTTAACTGGGAAATTTAATCCGGAGTGGAAAGATCTATATTTTGCCATTTGAATTTAAGATTCCCGCTTTCCTGCCTACCGCAGGCAGGCGCGGGAATGACAAAATTTAATATATAAAAACCAATTAAAAATTTAAATATATGGCACATTTGCACAAAGCTTTCAAAACAATGGCTAACAAGAAGGCATTTTTTGCGTTTGCGGCCGCGGTTTGCGCGTCCGCGGCGTTTTTGTACTTTTATCCCAAAGCCCAGCCTTCGTCCGCGGCCTCGGCTCCGACCATAAATTTTGTCGGCGGTAATTTTACCTGGCAGGACTGGAACAATTCAGGCAATTCTTACTACCAGCTCCCGGGTTATAATTTCCTGTTCCCCCAGCCTAATCAAAGGCTTGGTGGCGGCGCAGGCGACAGCGGCCTTATTATAAGAGGCAGTAATTTTACCGGCAGCGAAACCGTTACAATTGACGGGTCAACCGTCAGCGGAATTACTATATTTCCGCCATATGAAATTGATTATAACAATATCGGTTCTTGGACGAGCGGCAGCACCCATAGCGTAACAGTTACCAACACCAACGGCACCGCGACTTCCGCGTTCACGGTTTTGATACTTATAAATCCTTCAATAAATTTTGGTTCTATGGTTTATTCCTGGTCTTCAATTACCGGTGGGGTTTATTACTCATTGGAAAGAGGATCGTTTTGCACCGTAGTAGACAATAGGGATTCGTATAATAATATAATTGATGGGTGGAATTGCGATACGCCGGCCGCTACCACGTATCTTCCCTACATTCCGAGCGGCTGGACTACTTATTACGGTAAAGCTACGGGGCATTTGTATGGCCCAGGATTTGGCTCGTGCACTTACCCCAATGGCGAGCAGCCGGGCAGCGGTTTTTCAGGATATGCTGCTGGCGGTGTTTTTGGAAGCAGCCCGTCCCCAAGCCCGTCCCCCAACCAGTATTTTAGTAATCTTACGGTTAATCCCAGCAACCTTGTAACAAGCCTTACCGATATCGGCAATGGCATAAATTGTTCCGGGGGTTATACTCTTGACGGCACTTTTAATCTGACGGCTTGCCAGCCCGGCTATACCGCCACTGGCGACGGCATATGCACGGCACAGACAGGAACGGTTGGTATTGTTTCAGGTGGTATTGCTTCAGATGGTATTGGTTCAGGAATTTACGCACCCAACAGTGTAGCCAACAACGATCCGGTTCCGGCTGATTGGACTATCACCGGCCCATCCAGCAACCTAACTGATGGCACTTCTTGCCTTACTTCGGCGTCTTATCCCAATTCTATAGCAGGGGTGTATGACTTGACGTCACTTACGGCGTGCAATCCCGCATACTTTACTTTGGATTCGGTAAAAGAGCAAGTCGCCGTCAAGGAAGATTCTGGTCTGCTGGCGTATATCAAGAGCCTTATTTTCCCTATCGCAAATGCGTTCCAATTTAACGACGGCTTAACCGCAGTGCGAACATTGCTTGCCAACGGCAGCATTTTATACCATATTGGATGGACTCCGCTGGCAAACCTGGGGGTAAGTCCCAGTACGTTAAGCTTTGTGCCGTCAAGCGGCAGCGCGACAATCACAGTAGCAAATACCGGCGCTCCCGGGTCTACCTTGGCTTGGAGCGTTAGCGGTATACCGTCTTGGCTTTTGTTATCTGCGTCGTCAGGACAAATTATTAATGGGCATGCGACAGGCGGGACATCGCCCGTAACGGTTTCCCTGCAAAACATACCAGTAGCGCCGGGCATATATACCGCGACTTTAACATTTTCCGGTAAACAAGTAGACAACGGCAACACCGACACTTCTCCTAAAACTATTCCCGTTACCGTGACGCTTGTTGTCCCCGGCAGTATTCTGGTCAGCTCCGTTGATTTTGGCACCGGCGGAGGCATTGTTGACTCCAGCGGGTGGACGCTTTCGGGAAACGGTTCGCAGAGCAATACAGGCCTGCAACAGTTAACCTATAACAGCGAGCCCGCGGGCAATTACACGCTTACGCAAAACTCCCCGGCGCCAACCGGCTATGCGTTCCACGATATTTATTGGGGAGCGAGCGGGCCGGTTACCAGCGGCATAACCTTGCCGAAGACAAGCAGTTCCGTAGCTTTGCCGGCCGGCGGGTCAGGCCAGTTTTATATCAGGTGGGACCATTCCCATATTGTAACCCCCTCAAGCTGTTTGACTTTTACCGCTTATTCCGGCGGCGCTACCCCGGCTTCCCAGCCCTTTAATCTTGCCAATGCCGCTAGCCCCACTGCTACTATTCCTTTGAACTGGGCCGGCACCACCAGCCAACCGGGCTGGTGCACCATTAGTCCGACCTCGGGCACCTTGGCAACGGGAGCAAACAGTAATGTTTCTGTGTCCGTGGGCGCCCCGTCCAATACGGGAAATCTGACCTGCAATATCTCTATTACCGACCCCACCGCCGACAACAGCCCCCAGACCGTCCAGGTGTGTTACAATGTCAGCTCGGTTGCCTGCGGCACTGCCAATAAAACCTATCTCTATACGGACAGCAGCTACGGCAGCGATACCTTTTGTAACCCTACCATTGTTCCTTCCATCCCTGTTTCTCCGGCTTTTCCCGCCCAGGGGGCGACTACCACCTGGACCTGCGGCGCCGGCACGGGTTTGGTTAATTGCGCGGCACACAGGAACAACCCGCCTCCCCCCATTTGTTCCATCAATTCCGGAAGCAGCTTAACTATTCCTTTCTCCGCTACCTTGGGTTCCAACCCCAGCCCCAACACCGGGTCATTCACCATCAATAATACCGGCGGTCAAGCGTTGCACTGGAGTGTGGCAACATCAACGACTTCCGGCGGCGCCTGGTTTTCCGTAGCTCCTGCCAGCGGGACCGCTGCGGCCGGAAGCTCCCCGACTCTTACCGTGACGGTTGCCAGCAGCGCTTTGGCCGTAGGCACTTACAACGGCACCATTACCATCAGCGACAGCGACGGGGTTACCTGTTCTGTTTCAACCGTTAGTGTTACCTTAAACGTAAATACCGCCCCTTGCACCCCTCCGAGTTACAAATCCGCTTACTCCGGCTTTGCCACCACCGCTTCCGGCCCGACCGGTTCTACCCTGACCGTTACCCCCAGCCAGACTTTTTACGCTTATGTTGATTTCAACTTGGCCAACACGGACTCCATCCAGGCTCCGAATTCCGGCAGCAACGTCTGCACTTTTCAAGCTTTTATGTCCGGCAGCAGCGGCACCAGCATGGCCAGGTTTATATGTACGGCCCCCGCGGCGGCAAATACGTACACTTACGTAACCGGCACCAACAATTATCCCGCCGGCAGCAACGTTTGCGCCAGCTCGCAAACCCTTGGCACGGTGACGGTAGTTAATCCACCTATTTGTTCCATTAACTCCGGAAGCAGCTTAACTATTCCTTTTTCCGCTACCTTGGGTTCCAACCCCAGCCCCAACACCGGGTCATTCACCATCAATAATACCGGCGGTCAAGCGTTGCACTGGAGTGTGGCAACATCAACGACTTCCGGCGGCGCCTGGTTTTCCGTAGCTCCTGCCAGCGGGACCGCTGCGGCCGGAAGCTCCCCAACTCTTACCGTGACGGTTGCCAGCAGCGCTTTGGCCGTAGGCACTTACAACGGCACCATTACCGTCAGCGACAGCGACGGGGTTACCTGTTCTGTTTCAACCGTCAGTGTTACCTTAAACGTAACTGCTGTAGCTTGCACCAATTTAAATTACAAATCCGCTTACTCCGGCTTTGCCACTTCCGCTTCCGGCCCGACCGGCTCTACCCTGACCGTTACCCCCAGCCAAACCTTTTACGCTTTTGTTGATTATGGCCAGAACAACATTGACTCCATCCAGGCTCCGAATTCCGGCAGCAATGTTTGTGTCTTTAGCAACTGGCTAACCGGCAGTACCGGCGGCAACAGCATGGCCGTGTTTACATGTACGGCCCCTGCGACGCCGAATACGTACACTTACGTTACCGGCACCAACAGCGGTACCACTTCCAACACCTGCGCCAGCGGCCCGAGGACAATGGGCACGGTGACGGTGCAAGGCGGCCCTTACACGCTTAATGTTCTTTTATCCGGCAGCGGTTCCGGTACGGTAACCAGCAATCCCTCGGGAATCAACTGTGGCTCAACGTGTTCGGCAAGCTTTACTTCGGGCACATCCGTAACCCTTACCGAAGCCCCCGGCGGCAGTTCTACCTTTGCTGGCTGGTCGGGCGATTGTTCGGGTTCGGCGACAACCTGCACGGTTACTATGAGCGCCGCTAAAAACGTGACCGCGACGTTCAATACGAGCGGCAGTTCTTACGCGCTTACTGTTACCGATGCCGGCAGCGGTTCCGGTACGGTAACCAGCAATCCCTCGGGAATCAACTGTGGCTCAACGTGTTCGGCAAGCTTTACTTCGGGCACATCCGTAACGCTTACCGAAGCCCCCGGCGGCAGTTCTACCTTTGCTGGCTGGTCGGGCGATTGTTCGGGTTCGGCGACAACCTGCACGGTTACTATGAGCGCCGCTAAAAACGTGACCGCGACGTTCAATACGAGCGGCGGCGGCCCTTACACGCTTAATGTTCTTTTATCCGGCAGCGGTTCCGGTACGGTAACCAGCAATCCCGCGGGAATCAACTGCGGTTCAACGTGTTCGGCAAGCTTTACTTCGGGCACATCCGTAACCCTTACCGAAGCCCCCGGCGGCAGTTCTACCTTTGCTGGCTGGTCGGGCGATTGTTCGGGTTCGGCGACAACCTGCACGGTTACTATGAGCGCCGCCCATAACGCGACAGCGACGTTTAATCCAAGCGGCGGTTCTTGCACGCCCGGCGCTTATTCCCAGACCGTAATCAGCGATGCCAGCAACTTATTTAACAGCAGTCTTTACGGGAACGGTTCGGCAATAGTTCTCACGCCACTCCCTAACCCTCCTTGGACAAGAATTACGGGAGCCAACTGGATTTGGGATAACAGTGAAGGTGTCCCTCCGGCTTCATATGCCAACGACACACCCGCAGAGGACGTAAACTTTGCCAAAACCTTTACCATCCCTGCCACTACCGCGTCCTTAAGCGGCACCATGACGGTAGCGGCCGATAACCTGTTTAAGTGTACGCTTAACGGAACAACGCTGCCTTTTAATGTTAACGCCGGCAACGGATTTACCAATGGGACTCTAGGTTCCGGCACAAGCACAACGGTGTCCAGTTTTTTGCAAACCGGAATAAATACTCTAAGCTGTGTCGCCGAAAATGCTACCGGTACACCGCCTAATCCCGCGGGTTTTATTTACAAGTTAGGCGTGTCAGGCACCACGACTTGCCCCAGCGGCAGCGGCCCTACTACGGTGACCTTAAGTAATAATACCTGTAACCAGATTAACTTGAGCTGGACTACTTTGGGCGCCGGTTATACCTATAATGTTTACCGCAGCGCCAGCAACAGTTTTAGCAGCGCCAGCAAATTGACCGGCTCCGTTATATCGGGTTTGACTTACACCGATACCACGGCTGTGGTCGGCCAGTTTTACTATTATTGGGTTACGGGCATCACCGGCGGCGTGGAGACTAACCCTACGGCCGGAGGCCCGACTCCTCCCATTAGCCCGGTAGCTTGCGTGGCCAACTTAGGCGATTCGGACAAAGACATTGTGTCCGTTAACGGCACAGCGGAAGCCGCCAGCGCCTGTAATTCTTTTACAGACCCGTTGCCGGCCAACACCACCTTAAATATTGGCGACAACCTGGGTTTTCAGATTAACCTTTGCAATGACCAGGGCCAGGCCACGACAACCAGCATTACGGTTACGGACACGATGGTAAATTTGCAGATGCCGTCTGCGGGATGGCAGGCCAAGTATACCGTCGGCAGTGTCGTTACGCCCTTGACTTACGACGGAACCGTTAACAGCGGGTCTGCGAACCATTATTATGTTTCCGGTACCGCGCCAAACCAGACTTTGACCTTTAATCTCACCAAGACCGCGGACAACATTGCCGCCGGTGCCATAGCTAACCTGACTTTTACGGCCCAGCTTACGGTTCCCAGCGGCACCACCGCGACCCAAAGCCGTTTCCAGAATACCTTTAACATAAGTTATAACGGCGGCGGCGGCGGGTCAAACCTGAGCAGGTCTACGCCCTGGTTGCCTTTTTACACAGGTAACGGCAACCCCAGCATTATTGAGGTGCCGTAAAATAATCAACAAAGAGACTCTTTGCGCAGCGCAAAGAGTCTCTTTGTATTATTAAGGGCGTTTTTTTGCAAACCAAAAAATTATCAGTATGGCCAAAACCAGAGCGGCGGCCGCGTAAAGGATTATTGGGGTTAAATTATTTTTTGGCGCCGGGAAAAAAGCAATTGTCACCGGCAGTTTTACGCCCGCGCCGACGCCGAGTTCGGAAGCGGCCAGCGGCCGGCTGATTACGGAAAGATTTGTGCCAAGCAGTTGGCTGCCGTTTTGCGGCAGGTCTTTTGGAGCCACGGTTATTATTATGGTTTTTCTCGTTCCCGCTTCCAAAGTTACGCTTTCCGGATTGGCGGAAATCGCGCTTTGGAAATCGTCAGCCGATATTTCAAAAAGCTGGACGTTGGCCGTGGGATTGGCCACGACTATCGTTGCGGAGGCAGGTTTGCCGTCGCTTATGTTAAATTCCAGCTTGGCCGGGGAAACCTGGATGCCGGCGGCTAGGGCGGTGGTTAATGGAAATGCTAAGGCCGATAATAAGAGAGGGATATATTTGGTATTCATAGATTCTTCCAAAATTTTTAATTTTATAATTTTCAATTTTTAAACAATTTTTGATGATTTAATTTGAAAATTATAAATTGAAAATTAGTTTTCTGTCGCCCAAAACACAATCTGTCCAGTTTTTTGGCCGCTTAAGTTGTAGTTTGCGGGAACAGCCAAAGAGGCGGTAGTGTTTTGGCCTGCCCCTTGCGGCAAGCTAAGGTTAAAGGAATGCCAGTCCGCATTATCCAGCAGCAAATTGTCCGTAAAGAGGCTGTCGCCGGTGGTCTGGGCTTGGATTTTTACGGGTACGGTGCCAGTATTGAAAAAATTTAGTGTTTTTGACGCGGCTTTTCCGGCGGCCAGCGAACCGAAATCCAAAGCCGAGGGGCTGACGGTAAAAGCAATTATATCGTTTGAAGCGGAAGTTGAAGTGCCCTGGACTTGGCCGCCGTTGGATTCAATATCCGCGTTTAAGGAGACCGCGGCGCTGTTTTGTTGGCCGGAGCCGACCGTTAAAGTTTCGCCGTTGCTTCTAACGTATCCGTCTTCTTGGGCGTAGATTTTATAATAGCCGTCAGGCGGGCTTACTGTGGCCTGGCCGCTGCTGTCGGTTTGGACTGTTTGGGTTCCGAAGTAAACATCGGCGCCGCTCAACGCCTGCCAAGTGCTGCTTGCCGTAAAATACTGCACAGTGGCAGTTACGCTTCCTTTTGCGGGGACTACGGTGGCAGACAAACTTAAGCGGGTCGGCTGCCAGCCCCAGCCGCCGTAATACCACAAGACTTCGTCGTTGGGGGTTAAGGTGTAGCTTCCCGCGCCTACGTTTGGAGAGATGTCGTTGACAAAATACATCCAGCCGGTATTTCCGGAAGCCTGGTCGTTGTTGATTTGATCTAAATAATCACCTAAGCTGCTGGTGGCGATGTGGTAAGTAAAACCGCAAATAAGCCCCGCGTTTTTTACAATATCCAGGGCCGTTGGACCCGAAGCGCTTCCTTCGCAAACCGTTTGGGCAGAGCCTTCTATGCGGAAGGGAAAAGTTGCCGGAGTTTGTGGGTTTGTGGGAGTTTGGCTTGAGCCACCGCCAAAGCCGCCGGACGAAGCCGTACTGGATGAGCCGGCGGTATTGATGTTGGTTATGTTCAGTGGCAGGGTTTTGTCGGCTAGAGCAATAACCGCGTCCGCGGTAACAGCAGGGGATGACGGCGCAGTATCTGAAGCCTCCCACTTAAAGTAGCCGCTGTTTGTTTGGTAAGAGGCCAAATATGTTAAGGGATTATTGCTGTTTTGGGCCCAGGTAGACGGGTCGATGGAAAGGGCGTTAAGCGCCCAAACTACCCAGGAAGTAGAGGAGGAGTCAGTGGTGTTGCCGCTGGTGTCATATACAAAGCCGCCGTCCGGTTCTTGCGTTGTTTTAAGGTAATTTAAAGCGTTTTGAATGTGTGGATCGGCGGGCCCTGTGCCTGCCGCGACTAATGCCATAATGGCTGCTGCCGTGTCATTGCTGTCGGATGAGCCGCTGGTTGACCAGCTCCAGCCGCCGTCGCTGTTTTGGTGCGATAAAATAAAATTTTTAGAATCCGTAATAATTTTATTTGTTGACGGTACCCCGGCGGAGACCAGTGCTAATATTCCAAAAAAGTCGTCATTTAAAAGAGTGGAGTCGCCGATCTGGTTTTGGGAATAAAAATTTTCCAGTGCGGCTACGTAATCCGTGCTGCCAAAAGTTCTCGGATTTTGGTTTAAGGAAGTTAAGGCTAAAATTGGAGCTTCGTAATTAATTGCGCTGCTTGTTGTGCTAAGTAACTTTAAATAATCGCTTTGAATGCCGCTCGATGAAAGCGCAGACAAAGCCATAGTCACCCACGGACTGTTTTGTTGGGCTAACAAATAACTTTGAGCCGCATTTTGGTCGTAAGCTGCCTGAGTTCGCGGGAGGGGAGAGGAAGGCTACGACAAACAATAATGATAATAATAGCGATAGCAATTTTTTTACTCTTGAATTCATAAATTTTATTTTTTTAATTTTAATTAAATAAAATAACAATAAAAATTGAGAAATAAAACAAACAGTAAATGAGATGCTTTGTTCTTAAAAATAAAAAATCCGCACGCGCGGACATAAGTTTAAATCAAATTGATTCCTGCTCGGGAGGTTGTATAACGGATAACTTAAAATTGATAATTGATAACTGCGAAACAGTTATAAATTATTAATTATTTATTGTCAGTTAACTATTCTATTCAGCGACCCGGCTCATGATCTTTGCAATCATATTACGGTTGCGGCACAGCGCCTGGATTGCTACGCAATTCAACCAGCAACAATTTATTGGTAACAGTAATACTGGGTTATAAATTACCAATTAAAAGTTATCAGTTGCGCGTAACGTACAGAACTTCCCTAAATAAAATTTAAATTGTCAATGTAGATTGATTTTAATAGTTATGAAATTTTTTGTCAAATTTGCCCTCTTAATGGGAGTCCAAACTTAGTCAAAATATGGACATTTCTAAGCCGGTGTCTCCTCTATTTAGACATTAAAGCTAAAGACAAGCTTATCGGTTATCAGTGAACATAAGGCTTATCAGTCTGTTCTGCTTACGGCTCACAACGAGAGCGGTGCTCCACGGCGTAAAGAAGGGGCAAATTTTTAAAGTTTTTGGCAGGTTAAATAATTAAAAAACCCTGTGGATAACTACGAAATTTAATTTGTCGGTGAGGTGGTAAGAATTTTTTAAGAAACCAGTTTCATACATTTTTGTTGGGTTTTTTGACTTTTAATTGTAACCACCCGTTAAATACTAAAAGCTTCAAGAAAATTCAGTAAAAAATTTAATTATGAAACAAAAAAAATTTGTGTTTTCCTGGCCAATTTAAGGATCACTAAAAGAGCTAAATTAGCGCGAAAGCTTTTTGTTAGCAGGACAATTGGGTGAATCTGAATTTTTTTTTCAAAAATTGTTTCAGCCTGCAGATTTTTGTCTACAAAAACTTAGTATAAGTTTTTTTTCGAATAAGAAAAATTAAAATTTTAAAATAAATTTTATTCCCGAATAGTTTCATATTTTACTCTATATTTGGCGTTTCAATAAAGTCGGCGAAATTAAATTTATTTTTCTTTGTGAAGCATAAATTTATTTTATAGAGAAAAATTATGTTTTAACCGTCGTTTTTTTATTCGGATGTAACGGAGAAGGAATAAGGCTTGAATTTTGGATAATTTCGGTACTTATGAACTGAATCGGAAGGACTTTTTGTTTGCGAAATGAAAAAAATTGTGGTTTAAAAAATGAAACAAAAATTTTTTGCTTTTTAAACAAAATTTTGCCAAAAGAAGTGCTGAAAACTATTGACTAAAACATGGGCTAAAATTATAATTATATTGAGGATATCGTTTATCCGATATTTGCCAAAAAGACACAAAAATAAAAAGAAATATGAAAATTCTAAAATTAAATGTCGGCTATCCGAGATAACAAAAAAATACCTCATAAAAAGTGGACGACGATTTAGAAAAAAAAGCAGAAAATTTCTTACCAAATGGCGGTCAGCAAAGCGACGGCCATTTTGCCAATTTTACGGGACCTTTGCCCGGCGGTAGTTTGCCTGCCCAAGCCAGCCAAAATTCTGCCGGTTTTATTTCGCTTTCAGAAGCTAGCAAGCTGACCGGTTACCACCAGGATTATTTAGGGTTTTTGTGCAGGAATGGCAAGCTTAAGGGTTTTAAATTGGGGAGGAACTGGGTTACAACCAAAGCCGATATTGATGATTTTGTAGCTAAGTACAAAAACGGCTTAAATGAAGTCACTGACGAAAGCGGAACTGCTATACAGGTGCATGTGGAACCGGGAGGGCTTGCTTCGTCTGGCTTGTCTCGTTCCTTAGCGCAAGTCGAGGTAAATACTAGCCAAAACGGGTTAAATATAACGGAAAAACCGGAAAAGGTGGATAAAGTGGATAAATTAGAGGAACAGAAAAACTCTTTTAGCAGGGGTATCTCGATCCTTCCAATTTCCGATTTTCCGGAAGCTTTGCAGGATCATATAAGCACGGTCAAGCAGCGTTTGGAGACCGAGACCGAAATAAAAGGACAAACTACCCGGTTGGACAACTTGCGAAAAGAAGTGTTTGAGAATTTGGAAAATCGCATTCAGAATCTTTCTGGCACTTTGTCTAAAGTTGAAAAGGCTGTTGCCGAAAATAAAGCCGAGCTTGAGAAACAGGACTCAAATTTTCTGGCTGCCCCCTATTTGTCAGAGCAACCAAGAACTGATCTTAACAATAAGTTTGTTCCCAATTTAGATTTGGGCTACAAAAATTCAGACGCGGAGACGGAGACGCTGACCAAACCATACGCGGATCAATCCAAATTTTTACTTGGAAAAGAAAAAGTTAAACATCTTTACCAAAGCTTTACTAAAAAGCAGGACAGCAACTTGTCGGTAGTTTTTGCCGCGGTGCTGATAGCTTTGCTTGGACTGGTGGGTTCCGTGCTTTGGTCAAACTTTGCAACAGAGCGACAGATTGCAAAAAACCCAAACGAAACAAAAATTGTTTACGAGGGAAATAAAAATCAGCAGCAGGCAACAAGCAACCAACCCGGACAGCAAACCACAACTTCCGGTGGGACAATTATTATTAACAGGACCGTTAACGAACTTTTGGGTTTCAGCAGTTCTGATATTTATAATTTAATTAACAACAGGCTGAGCCAGTATTTAGCCGAAGGGAAGTTTAGGGGACAGACCGGACCGCAGGGTCCCCAAGGTCCGGCTGGAGCCGCCGCCTCCGCCATTGGCGGGCCGGCCGCGCCGGTCACTTATGTCTTTGGCGGATCGTCGAGCAATAACACCACCGGCAGCGTGGGGGCTTTTACGGACTTGTCAGCAACTAATTTTAGCGCCGAAACCGCCAATATAAATAATTTGAACGTCCAGGGCAGTTCCGTTTTTAACGGTAGTGCCACTTTTAACTCCAATGTCAATTTAAATGGGACGACCACAGCCGCGAATTTGATCGCCAGTAATTTGAATCTTGGTTTTTCCCCGGGCAGCGTGGTGTTCCAAGGTGCCAACGGACTTGCGCAGGACAATGCCAACTTGTTTTACACCGCGTCAACCTCGCAGCTGTCTTTGGGCACCACCACGCCGAACGCTTCGGCCTTGCTGGAACTTGATTCCACCAACAAGGGTTTTTTGGCGCCGCGCCTGACCCAGGCGCAAAGAGACGCCATCGCCAACCCCGCTGCCGGCTTGTTGGTGTTTAATACGGATTCAAACGAATACGAAGCTTACAACGGTACTTCCTGGGCAGCTTTAGGTAGCGGCGGCGGCAACGGTTCGGTGGCCACGGGCACGCCGAATTCTTTTGCCTATTATTCTTCTTCAAACCAATTGAGTTCGCAAAATAGTTTGTTTATTAACGGCGGTAATATCGGCATCGGCACGTCCACTCCCACCAGCCCACTCACCATAGTGGGCAACGCGTTATTAAGCGGAAACGAAACTTTAATTGGCCAGCTGTCCGTAAGCGCCACCTCCACTTTAGCAACCACTACCATTACCCAACTGACTTTGGGCCAGCCATTAGCGATATCAAGCGGCGGCACCGGCACCTCCACCGCCCCTACTGCCAACCAGATACTAATCGGTAATGGCGCCGGGGGCTACAACCTGGTGGCGACCTCCACTTTAGGTATCGTCTCCGGCATCCAGAGCTTAAACGGCCAGAGCGGCTCTAGCCAGACCTTTGCCACCACTGTTTCCGGCTCCATCTTTAACGTCACTTCCACCGGTAACGTCCACACCTTTACCTTCCCTGCTACTCCCAGCTTTACCACCATCAACGGTAACACCATCACCACCGGTACCGGCACCCTCACCCTTAACAACAACATTTTATCTTTGCAGGGCGGCAATACCGCCTTAACCGGGACCAACTCCCTAACCTCTTCTACCATCTCCACCTCCACCATTTCCCAGGTCACGGTCAACGGCAACGGCAATACCTTAAACCTCTACGGCAACTCCAATATCAACCAGAACCTGATGACCACTTCCTCTCCTTCCTTTGCCGGTCTAACCTTGGGTAGCACCATTACTCTAAACGGCATTACCTATACCTGGCCGTCTTCCCA
This sequence comes from Candidatus Doudnaibacteriota bacterium, assembly GCA_963768175.1. Classification (GTDB taxonomy): domain Bacteria; phylum Patescibacteriota; class Doudnabacteria; order UBA920; family UBA920; genus PALSA-1336. Next base: position 192,274 of record CAVYGQ010000002.1, read on the forward strand.
ATCCGCCGGCACCTACCTAAAGACCGACGGCAGCGGCACCCTGACCTGGGCGGCAACCACCGGCGGGGGAGCGGCTTCTTCCACCGGCGCTCCCGGCAACGTCCAGCTAGCCGGTGCCAACGGTAACCTGGCTGCCAACTCCCTGTTCACTTACGACCTTACCTTACACCGTCTGGCTGTAGGCACGACTTCCACTTCCTCCACCTTTACCCTGCAGGGACAACCCGGCAGTGTTCCTTTGTTAACCATCGCTTCTTCTACCGGTTTGACGTTATTCAATATCGGCCCTAATGGTTCCACCACCCTGTCTTCCTTAGGTACCGGGGTGGTAATGTCCGCTGCCGGCTCCCTGTACAACGGCCAGGTGGCCTTAGGTTCCCAGGTCAGTGGAGTT